>JAILCK010000015.1 GCA_024680435.1 Lachnospiraceae bacterium | reverse complement strand
AATCGGCGCAAGTGCAATTATAGTAAGCCACCATCACGGCCGAATCCCCTATGCGGTTCCGCCACTTATGATACTTCCAAAGATCAAAGAAGCCCTTAAAGATACAAACGTAAAGATTATAGTGGATTGCTCTATTGAAACGGGAGCCGACGTATTTAAGGCCCTTGCCCTTGGAGCAGACGCTGCGGCAGTGGGACGCTCCATGATGCCAAGCCTTCAACAAGAAGGAGTGGAAGGAGTAAAGAAGTTTGTGGGTAAAGTCACAAGCGACCTTAGATACCTAATGAGCTCCACAGGATTTGAAAACGTATCAAAAATAGATTCAAGCGTGCTTCACTTTAAAGAAAACTTTTAAAACGGAGGAAAAATAATGGAGAATTTTACATTTTATGCACCTACCTACTTTGCATTCGGTAAAGACAGTGAAAGCCAGGCGGGAAAGCTTGTTAAAAGATTCAACGGCACAAAGGTTTTGATACATTACGGCAGCGGAAGCGTGGTTAAATCAGGGCTTTTAGACCGCGTAAAGAAATCTCTTAGCGAAGAAAATTTACCTTTCATCGAACTTGGAGGCGTAAAGCCAAATCCCAGAAGCGGCCTTGTGTATGAAGGCATTGAACTTTGCAAAAAAGAAGGAATAGACTTTGTGCTTGCAGTAGGCGGAGGAAGCGTAATCGATTCTTCAAAGGCAATTGCTGCAGGAACGGTATATGATGGAGACTTTTGGGACTTCTACATGGGAAAGCCCATTGATAAAGCCCTTCCCGTAGGCACCATCCTTACGATTGCGGCAGCAGGAAGCGAAGGAAGCGGAGATTCCGTTATCACAAAAGAAGAAGGAATGTTTAAAAGAGGCGCAAGCGGAGAAGCTATCAGGCCTAAGTTTAGCATCTTAAATCCCGCCCTCACACAGACACTTCCGCCTTACCAGACGGCAGCAGGAATCACAGATATCATGGCTCACCTTCACGAAAGATATTTAACCAATTCAAAAGACGTTGAAGTGACCGATAGACTTATAGAAGGCCTTTTACTTACCATGATTCATGAAGGACCCAGAGTAATCGCCGATCCTAATAACTATGAAGCCAGAGCAAACATCATGTGGGCAGGCATGGTGGCTCACAATAATATCGTGGGCGTGGGAAGAAGCCAGGACTGGAACAGCCACAACATTGAGCATGAGCTTTCAGCCCTTTATGACTGCGCACACGGCGCAGGCCTTGCAGTCACAATGCCTGCAGTATTTAAATACGTTTACAAGCACGATGTAATGCGCTTTGCAAAGCTTGCCACCAGAGTGTGGGGCATACAGATGGACTTTGACAACCCCGAAGCCACAGCCCTTCAGGGAATTGCCGCATTAGAAAACTTCTTAAAGTCAATCGGAATGCCAATCAGATTCGCAGAGCTTGGAGCTAAGGAAGAAGACATTCCTACACTTGTAAAAATGCTTTGCTACGGAGACGGAAGAACCGGCTCTATCTCAGGCTTTGTTAAATTAAACGAAGAAGATTGTACCAATATCTACAAAATGATGTTATAGAAAGGAAAAGACCTGAAATTACATTTCAGGTCTTCTTTTATTCCGAATTTGCAAAGTTCCCTCATAAAAGTGTAGCCTAACCACAAAAGTTCCCTCATAAAAATGTAAGCACAGACAAAAGTGGCACGACTTTTGACAATGATGTTGCAAAAGTCATATGACTTTTGTTATAATGATTGCAAAAGTGGCACGACTTTTGGAGGCGAATATGTATCGTGAGATAGTAAATGACTTAAAAAAGTGGAAAGATAAGCCAAACAGGAAACCCTTGATTTTGTCAGGTGTAAGACAGTGCGGTAAGACATATATAGTTGAGGAATTTGCAAAAAACAACTTTGAAAGCTACGTTTATATCAATTTTGAATCATCCAAGAATTTGTCTGGAATCTTTGATTATGACTTCGATGTAAAAAGAATAATAAAGGAGCTTGAAACGGCAGTAAAAGCAGAGATTGCTCCGGGAAAAACCTTATTGTTTTTTGATGAAATCGGAGAATGCCCCAGAGCTATTACTGCACTAAAATATTTCTGCGAAAACATGAAAGAACTTCATTTGATTTGCGCGGGATCATTGCTAGGAATTGCTTTAAAGAGAGAGAACGTTTCTTTCCCGGTTGGAAAGGTGAATAGATTAACTCTTTATCCGATGAGCTTTAAGGAATTTGTGATAGCAAACGGTAGAGACGATTTAATAGAGATCTTTAAAGAGTGGCCGATTGACAGAGAAATACCGGAATTATACTCTGCTCCGATGCGTAAACTGCTAAAGGAATACTATATAGTTGGCGGTATGCCGGAAGTGGTTAAGACATGGATTGAGACTCATGATATTAGCGAGGTAGAAGAAGTTCAGAATGAAATATTGAATGACTATGCTGATGATTTTTCTAAACATGCTCCGTTAAGTGATGTTCCTAAGATCAGATGGATTTGGGATTCAATTCCTGTTCAACTTGCGAAGGAGAATAACAAATTTGTTTTTTCACATGTCAAAGAAGGAAAAAGAGCTGCCGAATTGGAAGATGCGTTGCAATGGCTCTCAGATGCCGGACTTGTAAGCAGATTGTCCTTGGTGGAAAAGCCTGAGTTACCGCTTGATGGCTCTGCGGATAAAACATACTTTAAAGTGTATATGTCTGATATAGGTTTGCTTAGGACAAAGTCCGGAGTGGCGGCAGAAACTATCTTGGAAGAATCAACACACTATATAAGATTTAAAGGCGCATTTGCAGAGAACTATGTTATAAATGAGCTAAAATCGCTTGGTAAGGAACCTTATTTTTGGCGTTCGGGCAACAGTGCCGAGGTCGACTTTATTTATGAATCAAAGGGAGAAATCATACCTGTAGAGGTTAAGGCTGCAGATAATACCCAGGCAAAGAGTTACAAACAGTTTTGCAAGCAGTATGAGCCACCGGTAGGATTTAAGCTGTCACAAAAAAATATTGCAGGGAATATGTGCGAAAAAACAATGACCTATAATGTTCCACTTTACTTAAATTGGAATGTCGATTTTTATAGTTCTCACGGTTAATCCCTCGATAATACGAATATTTAATAATATCATTTAGGAGTACGTTTACTTAGCGTACTCTTTTTGTGTGTAAAAAGGAGGAAACGCTAAATGAATAAGTTACTCGGAAAGAAACTCGTATTATCGATACTAATGTGCTTAACCTTATTACTATGTGC
>JAILCK010000009.1 GCA_024680435.1 Lachnospiraceae bacterium | reverse complement strand
TCAGACATTTACTCAAGAGGATTTGCATGGGCCACAAACGACCACATCGATTCTCAGTACATTGAGTACATAAAAGCTACAAACGGTTTAACCAAAGAAACCATAGACTGGACTTCAAAGGATGTTATAAAGAAAGAAGCCAAAAGAGGCGCTGACCGAGTAGACGTATCAAACGTTACATGGCATATGTTCAAGGTTCATTTAGAAAACCTTGAAAAGGGCGCTACATACTTCTTTAGAGTAGGTAATGAAAAGTTCGGCTTTAGCGATGTAGGTTCTTTCAAGATTGAAGGAGAAAAAGAAAACATTGATAAGCTAACATTCGTTCACTTAACAGACTGTCAGGAAGGTAACCAGTCAGGATACACAAGATGGGCAAAGGTACTTGAAGCTGCATACAACACAGCGCCCGATTCAAAGTTTGTGGCCTTCACAGGCGACCTAACAAACGATAGTCATGCGAACCTTACAATGGTTCAGTGGAACTGGGGATTAAATGAGCCAAAGAAAACGCTTCTTAACTCAATAATCATGCCAAGCTCCGGAAATCACGATGAATATCCTTATTCATTTACTGACAGATTCGACATTAACTGGGCAGACTACATTAAGGTTGGAGACATTGATCCAAGAACCAATAAGCCCGTAACAGACGGAACCCTTGATGAAAAGACAGGCGGCTGCTATAGCTTTATGTACGGTGAAGATGTTGCCTTTATTAACTTAAATACCAACGATACCAACAACGAAGCAGACTTTACCACTCAGTATGAATGGTTAAAGGGAGAGCTTGAAAAGTATAAAGACGTAAAGTGGAAAATCGTACAGGTACACAAAGGACTTATGTCAACCGGTAACCACACAAACGATGGTGAAGTTGACTGGTTAAGAGACATTTTGCCTCCTTTATTTGCTAAGTATAAAGTAGACCTTGTGCTTCAGGGACATGACCATGTTTACACAAGATCACGCACATACTATTACGGAAATGACTTTGACAATAAGCTTTACGACGGTCACACACCTTGCTGGCTTTCGGGAATCATCATGGATGACTTTGAATTCCAAGGTAAGGTAAGACCTCTTACAAACTGGGAGCCTAACGGTACCCACTATGTCACCATCAACTATTGTGCAAACAAGTCTTATGCGGTTGAAAAGAACATAGACAAGGTAATTTACCCTGCAACCAACCCCATAGCCGGAAACGGATGCTCAATTCAGCTTACAAACAGCCCTATGTACGGCGTTGTTCAGATTGACGGAGACACACTTATTTACGATTCATACGTATACAAGCCCGATTCCAAAGAAAGCGTTCTCTATGATACCTTCATGGTACAAAAGGGAACCGACCCTACAGGTGATTGGAACAGAGGTTACAGAGACAGATACGAAGGAAAAGAAGTTATTTCCTTAGAAGGAATCGATATTGAAGATAAGGAATATGACGGAAAGCCCGTAACATTAGACCTTTCAGGGTTTGTGTCAAATATGCCTATTTTAATCGATTATTCACTTTTAAAATTTGATATAACCGGCGACAACGGATTTGCTTCAGATGAAAAGCTTCCTACAGAGAGAGGACACTATACAGTTAAAGTAACCGTTGACAATGTGGTTGAAATCGGACGCGAGGCAATTCTATATTGCGGCGATGAAGAGTTTGATTTCTCAATAAGGTAGTTTCCGGGGAGTTACTACTTTTACAAGGCGAGGCAGGAAGAAATTCCTGTCTCGTTTTTTGTGTCTTAATTCTTACAAAAATGTAAGTTTTAAAAGAAAACTGTAAGGAAAACAAATGGAAGTAGGGTTTCTTTTTGGATATGCTCATTTTGAAATTATGAGTTAGATTTAAGGGAGATTTAAAATGAGTGAAAAAATGCTTGAACTAAAGGACTTACACAAAACGTACCAAACCAAGAGGGGGGAGGTACAATATGAAGCTTTAAAGGGAATATCTTTTGATGCTTATGAGGGTGATTTCATAGCGATTATGGGCGAGTCGGGATCGGGTAAAACCACCACTTTAAACATAATTGCATCCTTAGATACCGCCACCATGGGAAATGTAATCATAGGCGGTACAGATATTTCAAAGATGGGAAATAAGGAAATCTGCAGATTCAGAAGAGAAAAGCTTGGATTTGTGTTCCAGGACTTTAATTTGCTTAACTACTTTACGGTTAAGGATAACATCGCATTCCCCATGGTGCTTTTAAATAAGAGCAAAAAAGAAATCGATGAAAGAGTGAATGAACTTTCCGAAAAAACAGGCATCACCAAACTTTTAAACAAATATCCTTATGAAATATCAGGGGGAGAAAAGCAAAGAACAGCCGTTGCAAGAGCCCTTGTTTGCAGGCCCAAACTTTTACTTGCCGATGAACCCACAGGCGCCCTTGATTCAAAGAATTCTGACCAGCTAATGGACCTTTTTAAAACCTTTAACGACCTTGGTCAGACCATAATAATGGTGACCCACAGTGTTAAATCGGCATCAAAGGCAAAGAAGGTTCTTTTCTTAAAAGACGGCGTAATCGGGGCCACATTGGACAAAGAAACCGCAAGCGATGAAGAGTTTGAAAATGAAATAGCAAACTTTTTATACAGTGTAAGAAAGTAGGCGGTGAAGATGAAACAATCATTTTGGGCAAAGATTGCATTTAAAAACGTTATTGAAAACAGAAACTTTTACATAGCAAATCTGGTGGTGGATGTATTTACAATCACCGCTTTTTACTTGTTTACGTATATGACTCTTAACCCCGGCTTAAAGGCGGCTCCGGGATATGCAACCTTAATATTGGTTCTATCCTTAGGCTGTGTTTTTGTGGCGCTTATAACCCTTTTCTTTAAGCTATACACAAACAGGATTTTATCCAAAAGAAGAAACCGTGAAATGGGGCTTTACGCCGCATGGGGGTTAGAATACAAAAACATAGACAGCATTTTGTTTTATGAAACCGTATATATTTACCTTGCAGGTTCATTCTTTGGCTTATTAATAGGTTTTATTTTTCAAAAACTTGTTTATAACGGTTTATTTACCCTTATGAAATGTAACAAAGATTATGTTGGAGCATTTTCTTTAACTCCCGTATGGATTACTTTGCTTGTCTTTATAGTTATAGATTTTTTAATCCTTCTTTCAAATATGAGAAAGATAAGGAAAAATAAAGTCATCACCCTTTTAAAAGAGGAGGATGAAACCGCTCCCGTAAAGAAATTATCTATTTTTGATGTAGTAAAGGGTGTATTCGGGCTCATTCTTATATTTGGCTCTTATTATTACATAAATACCGAGGTAGACTTTAAAGAGAGTATTGAATCCATAATGCTTGCCATAGGCGTTTTCTTTGTGGGCAGCTTCTTTGTGATTTCGGGCGCTGTTGTGATGATAGAAATGTTCTTAAAAAAGAACGACAAGGTTTATTATAAGAGCGCTTTCTTTTCTACCATTGCAAAGCTGATTTCAAGAACAAAGAATAACGCCATGTCACTTTCTGTAATAAACATCCTTTTTACCTGCGTGATAATCGGCGCATCCACCACAATTTCTTTGTACCTAGGTACTCAAAGGCAGGCAAGCGTTGCTTTTAAGCCTGACGGAATTGTGAAAAGCGGAAGCTTTGAGGACAGAGCCCTTTCTAAAGAAGCAATATTTGAAGCCGCAAGCGAGGCAGGGGTTAAAGTTATTAAGTGCAATGAAAACGTTTTGCTTGGATTTCAGACTCTTTTTGATGTGGAAAAGGGCGTGTATGCAAATGAAGGAATTAAGGCAAAAGACCTTCCGGAAGTAGTGGAATTAAGAGTGCTTTCAGACTTTAATGAAAATAACGACGAAAGCTTTTCTTTAGATGACGGTGAAGTCTTGCTTGTGACAGATAAAGACCTTCCGGAGAAAGACTATGAAACCATAGACTTTTACGGTGAAAAGTTTAATGTTAAATATCACTATAATACTTCAGTCTATCCCGGCGTTGATAACATAAAATATGCTTACGATAATTTTATAGTGTTAAAGGATTTTGAGACCCTTAAAGATGTCCATGAAAAATTAAAAGAAACAGGCCTTACCAGAGAGATTTCTTACTGGTGTGAATACTATGTAAGCGGCTCTAAGGATGATAAGGTTAAGTTCGATGAAATCCTTTATGAAAAGCTTGTACAGATTCCATCGGTTGACTACTTTGACAGTAACGCCACCCAGCTTCGTACAAGGTATGCAAGAAATGCGATTTTCTTATTTCTTGGAAGCTTTATAAGCATCATTTTCATAATGTATATGGTATTTATCATGTACTATAAGCAGATAGAAGAAGCAACGGACGATGCTCCGAATGTGCTTATTATGCAAAAAATCGGAATGTATGATGCAGAAATAAAGAAAAGCATCTTCGTGGAAAACGGACTCTTGTTCTTTGTGCCCGTGATAATGGCTTTTTGCCATGTGGCGGCATGCTTTGGCATGATGAGCGACATCATGAAGATTTTTATGCTTACGGATATTGCATTTATGAAGCTTTGCGTAGTGCTTTTTTGCTTTTCTATACTCCTTGTGTATGTGCTTATGTATTACGGAGCGTATAAGGTTTACATAAGTATTGTTTTAAAAAAGAAAACGAACTGAATTTCTTCTGATAATCTCTTTTATAACCGCTAAAAATACCATAAATTCGGGCAAAACTTGCTATATTTAATATTTTTTGTTAAAATATGTAAGATTGAGGCTTATGAATATATGGCGAGAAAGAAAAGGCGAATAAAAAAACATTATACAATTGCCGTTACGTCAGATTATTCAGTCAAGAAAACCAAATACTATAGGTCAAGATTTAACATCTTCAGGGTATCCCTTTTTACCACAATCTTAGTGGTTTTAATAGGTATCGGCCTTACCGCATTTGAGTTTTATGAACTGAATCAAATGGATTCAAGACTTAAGGTTTTAAAGGATATCATATCCGAGCAGGATTCCATCATAGACGAACTGGGAATAAAGAAAGCGGAGCTTACATCGCAGAATCAGATTTTAAATAACACACTTGCGATGGCCATTGCGGAAAAAGAGAAAAAAGAAGAAGAGGACGCAAAGAACCATCTTCCTTCGGGATTCCCTTTAACAGGATCTGCTAACATCGTGGATATTTCGGTGCTTGACGAAGAGGCCGAAGAACCGGCAGGATATTTTAACTACGATGTTGGAGACAGGTACACAACGGATGGCTCAAAGGCCGTAGAGGAAAATCCGATAGCAGTTTTTGAAATGTCATCTGTATCGGACGTTGTGGCCACAGCAGACGGTAGCGTTATTGCTATCAAAGAAGACGAACTATTTAACCGGTGCATCATGATTGATCACGGTAATGGGTATGTCACAATCTACAGAAACAATTCCGAACCCAAGGTCAACATAGGAGACAATGTTGTAAGGGGCGCAATTCTTTTTGTCGGCGGTGACGAAAATATTTATTTAGGATACCAGATCACATACAATGATGAATATGTTGATCCTATGCAAGTAATAGCCATTGATGGCTAGAAGGGAATGGAAAATGGGCAAGAAAGCAGATGATTATGTAGCAAGCCGCGTAAACAGTGTAATAGGTAAAGGTACGGAGTTTGAGGGTACAATACGCACCAAAGAAACCTGCAGAATCGAAGGCGTTGTTAAAGGAAACATCATTTCTGAAGGCACTTTGATTGTAGGTAACGGCGGTAAGGTTGACGGAAAAGTTGAAGCCGTTAACATTCTTATCGGTGGTGATGCTTACGGCGAATTGTACGCAAGCAATAAGATTGAGGCAAATGCCAGCGGACGTATATTTGGTAACATTCACACAAAGAGCCTTATTGTTGATGAAAATGCAATCTTTGAAGGTACTTGTGAAATGACAGGCAACAAAGAAGAAGAGAAGCCGGCAGAAGAAAAGAAAGAAAACGAATAAAAAATTAAAGCCTTCGGCATTGCCGAAGGCCTTTTTTTGTCTTATTTTTTAAGTCTTGAGAAAATCATCTCATAACCGTCGTTACCATAGTTAAGTGAACGGTTTACTCTGCTGATGGTAGCGGTGGAAGCACCGGTTTTTTCAGCTATTTCCATGTAGGTGTTGCCTGCTTTTAACATTGATGCAACTTCGAAACGCTGTGATAAAGATAAAAGCTCGTTTACTGTGCATAAGTCTTCAAAAAAGCTGTAACACTCTTCACGATTTTCAAGACACAAAATGGCGTCAAATAGATGGTCAACAGCCTCGGTCTTAATTTTTTTGTTCATATATGCCAATCCTCCTAAGGTCATATCCGTCATTTATGTAAATTTTAACATACTAAAGTTTTAAAGTAAAGATGTTAAAAGAAACTTAAACTTTCTCTTGAGTAGTAGTTTTTATTACTATATAATAGTATTTGAGGGCAATGAAATATGACTATTGATACAAAAGATCTTTTAAACAGCATGATAGCAAGCTTCGAGCGAATGAGCTATATAAAGCCCGAGGAAATACCTGATATAGACTTATATATGGATCAGGTCACTACTTTTATGGACGATCGTTTACGTGCCAGCACACGTAACAAGAGCGATGACAAGTTAATGACAAAAACCATGATTAACAACTATGCTAAGAATGATGTCATTCCTCCGCCGATTCGTAAAAAGTATAATAAAGAGCACCTTTTACTTTTAATTATGATTTATTACTTTAAGAGTATACTTCAAATTAATGACATAAAGGACCTCTTAGACCCGATTGTGGAGAAATATTTTAACTCAGAATCTGAATTTGGTATCGAAGATATTTACCGTACCATATTCGAGGACAAAGAGGAGCAGCTTTCCGGAATCTGTGACGATGTAGTTAAGCAGTATAAGGAAGCATTGACAAAGTTTAATGATGCTCCCGAATCAGACAAAGATTATCTTCAGATATATTCTTTTGTCTGCGCACTTGGATGCGATGTTTTTGTAAAGAAGCTGGTTATCGAAAAGATAGTCGATTCTTTAAGAGAACATAGAAAAGAAGAAACCGCGAAGGAAAAAGCCGGAGAGGGTTCTTCAAAGGATAATAAATACGACGTTACGGTAGACAAAAAAGATAAAGGGAAGAAGTAATTGCGAGATAGTGCCGGTTGGAGTTATAGGGGATACACCAATCTAAAAAGGAGGCACACATGCAGATCAGTGATTTGGCGCAACATGGATTTAATCTCGAAGAAGCCATGGGAGTTTTTTGTATAGGTGACGAAGACATCTATAGAGAAGTGCTGGAAACCGCGTTGGAGGAAGGACGCGAAAAGATTCCGCTCTTACAAGAACTCATGGATAAGTCTGATTTTGAGCGTTACATCATAGAAGCTCACGGACTTAAAAACGCTGCAAAGCAAATTGGCGCGGAAGGTCTTTCCGAATTAGCCAAGTCCTCTGAACTTGAGGGGAAGGCGGGGCATATCGACTACGTAA
>JAILCK010000003.1 GCA_024680435.1 Lachnospiraceae bacterium | reverse complement strand
ACTTTCAAAGTTCATGGAATAAAAGCGAACCTTCATATCTTTTCTTTCTTTTACCGCTGCGTAAGTACCGATAGTCAATGCACAGGGAAAAACATGACCCCCGTTATAGTCTGTATGTTCACCGATAAGGTTCACACGACCGGGAGCGAAATATGTCTTTACACCGTTAGCATCGCCGTAGACTTTGCCAAATTCCTTTGTAATGATATCTTTCATCTATAAATCCTCCAATTGTTGTGCCTAGCACAAAGGGTTACAACTTAAATGTAAGGAATTTAGCAACCTTTTTAAATGTAGAATTGTTAATTAGACTTGTCTTTTTGTTAGATTTTTTTCATTCCCTTGGCAATAAACTCTTCCAATTGCCTAAGTTGCTCCTTACTGCTTTGCGCTCCGCCGCTTCTCATTTCATTTCTGTATGTGGAAGGGGACATGCCCATTTTCTTTTTAAAAGCCTTTGTAAACACGATTGAATCTAAGTATCCTGAGGAAATAGCAATACTTTCAATAGGATAATCCGTAGAGTGCAAAAGCTCCAAAGACTTGGTGATTCGATACATTGTCAAAAACTGCTGAGGAGAAATGTGCAAATATTCCTGGAACAATGAATACAAATAGCTTCTGTTTATGCACACGTAATCCGCAATATCCGTAACCTTAATGGGGTTACAGTAGTTAAGCCTTACATATTCGATTGCCTTTTCAACATGGGTGTTTGCCTTATCGTCTTTTTCTTCAATCTGCGCATCGCTTCTTTTTGCAATCAAAGAAAGAAACAGTGACAAATATCCGTTTCTTCTTAGATTATCGGAAAAAGAGTAGGTGTTATATTCCATCATGTTTGTAACTGTTTCATAGATTTCTTTTGACTTATCACAAAAGAAAATGGGATGGCTTACGGAAAGCCCCATCTGCTCCACAACAGACTCTGCCTGAGTGCCTGTAAATCCCACCCACACATAGGTCCATGGGTCGTCTTTATCGGACTGATAAAAGGCAAGCTCTTCGGGAGTAATCAAAAATCCGTATCCCGCCTCTAAATGATATTCTTTTTCGCCGCAAGAAAACACGCCTTTTCCGCTTATTACATAGTGAATAAGGTAAAAAGGCTTAACCGCCGGCCCAAAATAGTGTAAAGGCTCTGTTTTTGAGCACCCGCAGGATGTGTTGTATAAGCTTCCTCCCTGGGAGGCAGCAAACTCAAGCTTATATGCTTTTTCCATTCTTTCCCCTAAATATTTGCCATCATCCAGGCAGCACCTTTCTTTGTGCCCTCATAATCGATATCTTCGATCAATTCGCCAAGCTTTTTGTAGGCTTCTTCCATCTTTCCTTCAAATTGATATATTCCAAGGTCAAAGATTATCTTTTTTGCCTTATCGTAATCGTAATCGTCTGCGGCGTAGAAAAGCTTTCTTAAGCATTCTCTCACCATAGGCTTGTCTACATCGATTCTGTCTACGTGAACTTCTTCTTCCTTGGCAAAAGGCTTTAAGTCTTCCATGACAGCATCGATTTCCGCATTCAAAGAAGGAAGCTTTTCTTTTATCGAATCCATCTCTCTTTTATGTCCGAGTCTTTCAAGCTCAAGGGCCGTATCGCTAAGCCACAGGGCTCCCAAAGTCTTTGCGCTTGACTTTAAAGCATGGACTTCGATAGTGAATCTTCCCACGTCTTCACTGTTTGCAAGCTTGTTTATTAAGTCTTTCTTTTCCTGTATGGACAAAGCAAAATCTTTTACAATCGATCTGTACATTTCGGCATTTCCGTTTGTATAAGAAAGGCCAACTGACACATCTATCTTTTTAAACTTATCGTAGCTTGCACCGTCTTTTTGAGTCTCTCTTACTTCCACCATTCCGGTAGACAGTTTATCCGAAGAAACCCACTTCCTTATGGATTCTTCCAATACAGCCACGTCAACGGGCTTTGGAATAAAGTCATTCATTCCCGCTTCTTTAAAGAGTTCTTCCACTCCGTCAATAGCATTCGCGGATAAAGCGATTATGGGAAGGCTCTTATAGTAAGGATCGTCATAGGCCCTTATAACTTTTGTGGCTTCCACGCCGTCCATACCGGGCATCATATGGTCCATATATACAATGTCATATCTTGTTCTGTTTATAAGCCTTATTGCTTCTTCTGCAGAGCCTGCGGTATCGATTGTAAGGCCGTAGGGCTTTAAAAGGCCTTGAGTAACCTTTAAGTTAATGTCATTATCATCCACAATCAAAGCCCTTGCGCCGATTGCCTGTATGGTTTCTTTAAACTGAGCCTTGGGGTTATATCCCGCAATGGGGTCTCCGTTTAAGATTGGAGCTATATCTTTATACCATATGGGTTTCTTTACAAATACGGCTTCATCATCGTTTGTTGCCTGCTTTACAGATTCGATAAAATCAACAAACTTAATGGATAAATCTCTTATTTCCTTTATATCTTTGACCTGCACATATTTTTCGTGCTCAAGGAAAATGTGTGTAATCTTCTTTTTATCGTTTTCAACAAACACTTCCCCCATGTTTGATAAGCAAATGTGAGGAATTGAAAGTCTTGTTAAAAGGCTTCTTACAACGGCTTCTTCTGCCTTATCCGGTAAGAATAAGCCAACATAGCATCCTTCTTTATTGTCGATACTTCCGACTTGCGTTTCATCGTCCACAGGTAAAGAGAGGGTAAAAGAAAAAGTTGTGCCTTCCCCTTCCTTTGACTTTGGTACAATGTTTCCGCCCATCATTTCAACGATGCTTTTTGCAATTGTAAGGCCAATTCCAAGGCCTCCTGCCTTTCTTACCGTCGTTGCATTTTCCTGTTCAAAGGGTAAAAAGATTCTCTCAATCGCATCTTTAGAAATACCGTTACCTGTATCTTCTATGCTAAAGAAAACCTTACAATTATCCCTTACACCTTCATTTTTAACGGTTAAAATGATGTGGCCTTTTTGGGTAAACTTTGCGGAGTTAGATAGTAACTGCACAAGCACCTGCTTAATACGTGCTCCGTCTCCCACAAGCCTCTTGGGAAGGCTTGGATCTACATCCACCAAAAGATGCACATCCTTATCGCCTAAGTTAATCTTTGCAATCGAAACAACTTCGTTAATAAGCCTTGTCACATCAAAGACTTCGATATTTAAAGAAATATCGTCATTAAGCATATTCTCGTAGTCAAGAATATTGTTAATGGTGGTA
>JAILCK010000335.1 GCA_024680435.1 Lachnospiraceae bacterium | reverse complement strand
AGATTCAGAAGGAACAGAACATACAGAATACTATAACAGCATTTATAAGTGCTCAGAATATGGCGACGAAACAGACGTAGACGACGGCTTTTTGTACATCGCATTGCTTAAGCAAAACGAAGAAACAGGCAAGTGGGAAGCAAAAAGAGTTGACGATGAAAACAACTTTGACAGTTACACAAAGCTTAAAGAAGCAATCGCTACATACGAAGCATATGAATCTGCAAAGACAGATGTAGAAAATGCATTGGCAGACGTTCAGGCATTGGAAGAAAAACTTGCAGCATTAAAGAATACAAAGAACGTTGCAGAATCTAAGCTTTCAGCAGTAAGAGAAGAGTTAAACAACGCTAAGGCAGCTTTAGAAGCAGCTGAAGAAACAAAGGCTAATCTTGAAGCATCATATGTTGAAGCACAGGCAGTTGTAGCTTCAGTTGATGAAGACGACTACGAAGTAGTTATTGTTCCTGTTTCAAACGAATCAGAAAACGTAGTTATCGAAGAAATTGCAGTTCCTACAGCAGCAGCTCCTCAGGTTACACCCGTAGCTTCAAACACAATCGTAGAAGTTAGCGAAAGAGTTACATTGACAGAAACAGAAGAAATCGAAGAAATCGCTGATGCAAACGCAGCTCCCTTAGTAGTAAAGCCTTCAGAAGTTAAGGCAGACGAAACAGCTAAAGCATATGAATTAAAGGTAGTTACAGCAGTGGCAGAAGATGAAGTTCCTCTTTTTGAAGGACCTCACACAGTAAGCGCTCACTATATTTGGTGGTTCGTTTTAGCACTTGCTGCAATCGAAATTTTAGCAGCAGTAATTTATGTAAAGAAACACTCCAATGACTAATAAAACTTCATTTTTCATTCTCCCTTTTCCTTTTCCTCTTATTAGAAACGGTGGCCTCAATGGCCACCGTTTCTGTTTATGAACAAAAAACATTAGCAAATATTGCAAAAAATCGCAATTCTTGCTATAATCACTGTGATTATTGTGTGTATTAAGTAGCGTTAATCGCTACGGGGGAATCATGAAAATAACAATCTTGGGAGCAAGAGGCTCGATTCCGATTGAGGGAAAGAAATTCCTTGAGTTCGGAGGCTTAACCTCATGTGTTCTTTGCGAGACAAAAACTGAAGTTGTTTTTATCGATGCCGGAACAGGTTTAATTAATGCACCCATTATTACGGATAAGAACGTATCTATGCTTCTTACCCACCCTCATCTTGACCATTTAATCGGTCTTCCTTTTTTTCCAATTTTAAGTCAAAAGAATAAAATAATAGATTTCTATGCAGGAACCCATGAAGGATTAAATGCCGAGAAATTGCTGGATGGTTTATTTTCTCCGCCTTACTGGCCTTGTAAAATAAATGACTACCCGGCTGATTTTAGATGCCATGAATTAAGTCTTCCCATGCAAATAGGCGATGTGAAGGTTGAGGCCATTAAATCAAATCATCCCGGTGAAAGCTTTATATTTAAAGTATCAAGCGAAGGAAAATCCTTTGTTTATGCCACCGACTACGAATATGATGAAAAAAATGCAAAGGAACTTATAGAATTTTCTAAAGATGCAGATCTTCTCTGCTTTGATTCCCAATACACGGAAGAAGAACTTTTAAGTAAAAAAGGCTACGGACATTCAACCATAAGTCAGGGTTTAAAGGTATATAAAGAAAGCGGCGCGAAGCGCCTTCGATTTGTTCATCATAATCCTGCTTATGATGATGAGTTTTTACGCAGTCTTGAAAAAGAAATAAAAAATGAGAATGTATCAATAGCAAGAGTAAATGAGGTAATAAAGCTGTGAGTTTAGACAAGAAATTAATTAAGCTTGCCATTGCATTAAGCGCCGAAAAGAACTTCGACAAATTAATGCAGACGATTTTGATAGAGGCAATGGAAATTTGCAATTGCGACGCGGGCACGGTATATGTGCTTAAAGACGAGTTTCTTCATTTCCATACCATGTTTACAAAATCAAAAGGCACAACAGTTGAAGAGCAAAGCAAAAACATTAACCTTCCTCCCGTACCCCTTGGAAGAAAGAACGTGTGCGCTTGCTCCGCTCTTGACAATAAACTTATAAACATCCCCGATGTTTATGAATCCAAGGAATACGATTTTTCAGGAGCTCAAAAGTACGATTCCATTACCGGTTATCGCACAGGCTCCATGCTTGTTATCCCAATGGCGGATGATAAGAATGAAATAATCGGCGTGCTTCAATTGATAAATGCCCAAAATACGCAAGGTAAAACGATTCCCTTCAAGAAGGAATATGAAGAAACCATTTCCGCTTTGGGTTCTTTGGCAGCAGTAAGCTTAAATAACCATAGGCTTGCGGAGGAAGTAAATAATTTACTCCATTCCTTCGTGGAAGTAATGGTAGATGCCATCGATGCAAGAAGCTCTTATAACGCAAATCACACAAGAAGCATGGTGGGATATGCGTCCAGATTTATCGACTGGCTTAATAAAACGGGAAATGATTGGAAGTTTAGCGATGATTCAAAGGATGCTTTCCTAATGAGCATCTGGCTTCACGATATAGGTAAACTTATTGTGCCACTTGAGGTCCTTGATAAGCCCGATAGGCTTGGCACTCTTAAGCCGGGTATTAAGAGCAAAATCGAAATAGC
>JAILCK010000321.1 GCA_024680435.1 Lachnospiraceae bacterium | reverse complement strand
ATTTATTACATAAATATCCCCTTTTTATAAATATATAGAAAATAGTGAAAAAATGAAGAAAAAACAGTTAGACACGAATTTTTTTGCTGTCCGGACAAAAATTTTTAAAATCCGGGAGAATTTTCCGGATTTTTTTATTTTTTATCCGGAAACGTTACTCTTAAAATATGTTAAAATGGGCTAACTAACTGATAATGAGGCTATTAACTATATTTAACATTATTTATTTGTTTTTTTAATATATTTTTTGTATATTTGCGCAAGAATATATAGTTTTTTTAAATAGATTATGTCTAATAAAAGAGGTAGTCGTGGGTCTAAGAAGAAGGATGCTGTTGTATTAAAGATTCGCAATGAGGCTCAATTGCAGCGTACCTTAGACTTGCGTAATGTTGTGGGTGAGAAGCCTATTATCAATGAGTTTATGCCGTCTTATATGGCTCACTTAGAGGAAGCTGAGCGTGCTGCTTCTATTGCGTTGGCTATGCGTTGGCGTTATGGTAAAAATTGGTCTAAGCATATGATGTATGAGTGTATGGGTGAAGATTTCCCATCAGATGATTTGGATTACTCGCCATATGAAGAGATTTACGATGGTTTGGGTAGCAAGACAGCGCGTGAGTTAAAGGCGTTGAATAAGAAGTTATTCAAGCGTCAGAACAAGAATAGCAAGGGTAAGGGAAAGAAGCGTTACTCTCATATGGATGATTTGGATGATGAGAATAATTACGATGAGCCAGAGAAATACATCAAATTCTATGAGGACATAGAAAATGAGTTAAGTGCCAGGGAATTTTATTCATTAAAATCATTCAATGATTTTTGCGCCGATAATGGATATATAATGAGTACGACTGATTACAATAATTTGATGCAGTGGTCAGTTATTCATTGTTGTCTTGACCCTATCAGTGTTGAGTATGGTGATAAGGAGATTATCACTGATAATTCGTATGGTGGTTTATATTGGACTGTAAGTGAAGATATAACCAAGCATGATGAATACAGTGGTATTGATGAGAGTGCTGATTTAATGTAAAAAAATATAGTCGATATATGAAAAGAGATATTTTAGAAGTTAGAGGTAATATCAATGATACCATTGTTCGTCTGGAGCAATTAGCGAAGGAGAAGGAAGAGCGTGAGAGAGCTGAGCGTGAGGCACGTTGGGCGAAAGAACGTGAAGAGCGTGAGGCTAAGGAGGCTGCTTGGAAGAAAGACCATTGGATTTTGGACAAGTATACTTATATGTCTCAATGGAATTGGGAAACCTATTCTTGGCAAGGTGATTATATCAATCTGTTCTTCTATGAGTGGAGCGACATTAATAGTGAGCCAAAGCATTTCCCTCACACCATTGCTTTGTACAGATTCCTTGATAGTAGTAAATTAAATCTTACTGATGAGATAAACGAGAAGTTTAAACACATACCTGGTTGTCATATGACTTGTGTTCCTGGTACTCATGATTTAATTATTGGTATTACATATCAGGAATTAAAGAGGCAGTTTGAAGAGAAGGCAAATCTTGCCAAGATATTAAAGGATGTTCCTAGTGTAGGAAGAGTATAGTCATTATATACTTAATTAAGTACCTAATACCTTTTTTGGGTGTTAGGTATTTTTTTATATATACAAATAAAAAAGCACCACAAATAAATGTGGTGCCAGGAGAATTAATTTATTAAAATGAGTATTATCTGTATGTATTTTGGTTCTATGTATATAGATACTTAATTAAGTACCTAAGTTGTTTCTTTTAATGTACATTGTTCTACTAGGTAGAATTTCTTAATGTTTTCTACTGAGTTATCGAATGCTGCACATCCGTTTCCACTAACGCTATCTACGTTTTCTTGTCCCATCGCTTCACAGCAGTCTTCGTATGAGTCACAGTACTTACATAATCCTGAGTCTGTTACGAAGTTGAAGAAGTCTTCAAAAGTTTGCTTTTGGGTAAGCCTAAATCTTTGTATTTTATCCATATTGCCCCTAGAAATTAATTAATATAAAGGGGCAACTGTGTATACTGTGACGCAAGATTTTTGCAACACACCCCTATGGTACTTAATTAAGTACCTATTAGTGATACCAAGACAAGGTATGCTGCCGAAGCATATTAATTGCCCCAACTATTATACTCTTGTGCAAATATACACAAAATATTTGGAAAAAAGAAGGAATTTAAGGTATTTTTTAATACCTTCCCTTAAATTCCCTCTCCCAAGCAATCCTACCCTTATTTTTATCAACGAATTCGCTGATACGCTGTAGGTCGTCTAATTTCTTATGGTTGGCCACCACTACTGTATTGTCTTCCCACTCATCTTTACAGGCGATGGTAATCGTTCCATTTTCAGCCATTGTAAAGCGATTTCGAGGCGACAGTAAGGATGTAAAGCTCTCGTTGGGCAATGTGCCCTCCCTTAGCTTTCTCATCTTAATAACGTGGTCTCTTGTAATCTTTACTTCATTGTTTCCCTGCTTGAGTACTAACAGCCTTGTCTGAGGCTCTATTGACATCTGTACAGGGCGTAAATCAACAGTTCTTAATTCAGCCATAATATACTATTTGTTTATTATTATGCTGCAAAGGTACGAATAAAAAATGACATATACAAGTAAATTAACGTTTTTATTATTTTTCTAAAAATTTGTTAACATATGTAAAATGGGTACTTTATTAAGTACCCATTTCTGTATTTAGTCAGCATACCACTCGACTAACTCATTTTCGTCACTGATAACGAAATCGTCATCTGGCTCGATGTAATTACCGTTTCTATCGTAATTTGCTGCTGTCGTATGATAGTGCAAAGCTACTACGTGCTGTTTGGGGTCAAGGTATCTCATATCCCATAGGTTGCCATCACATACTGGATACCCTGCAAATCTCATTGGAATCATTTCTTGGTTAGCAAAAACCACAGCCACGTTCCCACCGTTTGAAAGAAACTCTTTGCACTTATCAAAATTGTGTCCATCATAACTAAACGTTAAATGATAATTACTATATTCTTTTAATAACTCTATTCTGTTATAGACTTTCGTGTAGTCGTAAAACTGCACGTTGGGGAAAATCTCTAGTATATTCTTACCCTCATACACAAAAGCTTTGGGCGACAAGTCACTTGTGCAATTCAAGCGAACTGAAAACTCCATATTATGTTTTTGGGCGTATCTCTGTGCCTTATTAATTTCGTGAATAAGCAACTGCATAAAGAGGGGTTTATTCTCATAGAATAGTTTGGTACGCTTCACCCTCCCCATGTTAATTTTGCTCAACTCAACGCCATTAGCTAGTATCTCGGCCTTATTGTGTCCGCTTCCATTTAAACAGAACTTGTGGCAATATTGGCCGCCAGGGCAAACCTGATAGCCTGACAAGTTCCAAGGTGCTAGGTAGAGTGAATAAGTTATCGTGCCGTTTGCGGTAGACAACTTCATTTTCATACTTTGGGAATGGTTACCTAGGTAAGCAATTCCCAACTCTCTAAGAGTTTTCGTGTAGTTCAATTTTCCCATATTATAATACCTTATTAAATTAATTCGTGTGCAAAGGTACAACTTTTATTTTATATACGCAAGGTAATTAACGTTTTTAACGTAAGTGTTAAAGTAATGTTAAAGGCAAAAAAAGTTTTGGCCATATCGTAAAAATGTTGTAACTTTGCAGTGGGAAAACTGTGAAAACTAGAAGACGGAACATCCAAAAAACGTAACTCGTTGATAATCAGTTTCCTGATGCTACAGGAAGTGGGTCCATGAACTTTTATAAAGTTTGTAAGATAATTTTATTAAAGCGTATTGTTAATAATTTATAAAAAAACGCGAAAGTTTTGGTAGTTTCAAAAATTATTATTACCTTTGCACACGTAAACATTAAAGAATAGGAAATATGGCAAGTTTTTGGTTATCAAAGAAGAACATTATCGAGGCTCTTAAAATGAGCGAGGGTATGCCGCAGAACACTAAGATTTGTTTTCACGGCGATAGTGAGAAAGTAGATGATGTTGTCTACACTAAAACTACTATTGAGGTAGGTGGCAAGAAAAAAACATTTAAAGAAAAGTTTGAGTCAGATTTATTATGATTATCACTATCTCAGAAATAAAAGAACAATTCGACAAATGGAATGGGGTTATTTTCAACAATGAATTGCCTCTTCCTTCGTTTGAATTAATGAACACCAAGCGCATTTTAGGGCAGTTTAGGTGGCGTAAGATAGGCGAAAACAAGTTGGGCTATACAATACGTATCAGCACGTTTTATGACCGCCCATTTGACTTGTATGTTGATACTATAGTTCACGAAATGCTACATTATTATATTAAATATAAGGGCATCAAGGACACATCTTCTCACGGCAGAGAGTGGAAGAGTATGGCTAGGAAAATAAGTAGGAAATATGGGTTAAACATTACTCGCACAAGTCCTACTGGCGGTGGAGTATCGGAACACGTCTTAGAAAAGGCTGCTGAAAAAAATGTTGCCAAGTTTGAGTACGCTATTGTCTGTAAGATGAAGGATGGACACTTTGGTGCTTCTGTTGTACCCAGTAATAAATTATATTATGCCGCACCACATATAAGGGATTGGAACGCAGTTAAGGAGTTTAAGATTGTCAAAGCCCCTTGGAATCTAACCTATTCATTAAGGCATCTGAGGACGGCAGTTGGGGTGCGATATATAACAAAAGACCAATACAATGAATTGATACGATGTAAAGAGATTAATCTTTAACATTAATTAACGTGAGGGATTTCTTTTCCTCACGTTTTTTTTGTATATTTGCAATAGTAGTTTTTAATTTAACATTAATATGGAAAGAATTAGTAAAGAAGATTTAGAACTGCTACACGGCAAAATGATAGCAGAAAAGGAACTTACAATTCTGGGTTTCAAGAATAAGTTGAAGTTTGAGATTTACGATGGCTTTGCTTATTGCCCCAATTATCGCGGTAGCGAGTATTGTATGAAGTTCCCAAAGATTGAGTTCGTCAACAAGTCCAGTGAAATGCAAGACGAAATTCGTGAGTATATGAATCTTGACGAAAAAGACGATATTACAATCTATGAGATATTGCAGACCTTCAACGAAATGGCGCGTGATGGTGTTCGTATCGAGTACGATAAGAAATCCAAGCATTATAAGGAGAAGCCTATCTGGAAGTAATTAACTAAATATTAATCGAATTATGGCACGTTATACTATACGATTAAACTATATTGCTACCTTTACAACGGTAGTAGAAGGTGAGTTTAGAAATGAGGGTGATGCGTTGGATGCTGCACGTGAGCAAGCAGAAGATGCGGATATGAACGAGTTCGTGATTGGTGATGAACAGCAATCAACAATTCTAGAAGTTCATTAAAGAGGCTAATCTTCTTTCATATTATACTGAAAAGGGTTGGGTGTTTAATTACGCTCGACCCTTTTTTTATGTATAACCACTACTGTTCACCACGCCTTGTTCTGTATCCCACAGTTAACCCACTGCAAAGGTAATAATAAAATATGATATATGCAAGCAAATTAACAGATTTAACATATGTGTTAAAGTAATGTTAAAGTGGAAAAAAGTTTTGGTGGTTTCGAAAATTATGCGTATCTTTGCAGTGGGAATTCCAGGATACCAAGGGTCCGTCATCAGGTTGTCGCCGGCAAACGGGCATGAAAAAAGCGGCTTGCAATTGGTTGCCCAATGCTTGCCGCACATAAAGAAAGGAGGTATTAAATATGGTCAATGTAAAATTTCTTTTTCGAATACTACCTTTTCAACTTTTCATAATATTTATATATAGAAATATATGTAATATGATAAAGTTATTTACTGAAAAAGAATTTGAAGATGCTAGAGGTATAGATAAATTACCATTGAAATGTGAACATTGTGGTAAAACATTTTATGTGCAAAAGAAAATGATAACTTTCATTGAAAAGCACAAACTAAATGGACGTGGCTCTTTTTGCTCTAAAAGTTGTTGCTATAAAAACCAAGAAAAGCATATAGAATGTACCTGTTCTAATTGCAGCAAAATAATAAAAATGAAATATTCTGAATACATTAAAAGTAAATCAGGAAACCATTTTTGTTCAAAATCATGCGCCGTAAGTTATAACAACAAGCATAAAACTTATGGTACAAGACGTTCAAAGCTAGAATCTTATTTGGAAAAAAAACTATCTAAACTATATCCCAATTTAGAGATTAAGTATAATTCTAAAGAGGAAATAAATTCAGAACTAGACATTTTTATACCAAAATATAGACTAGCTTTTGAACTTAACGGTATATTCCATTATGAACCGATATTTGGTAATCATAAACTAGAGCAAACGCAAAATAACGATAAAAATAAATTCCAATTATGCCAGGAAAATAAAATATCATTATGCGTTATTGACACATCTTCATTAAAATATTTCAAAGAGCAAAACGCTGAAAAATATCTTGATATTATCAAAAATATAATCAACGAAGCGTTGTGCGAACAGGATTCGAACCTGTGAAGACCTTAAAGGTCGGCTTATTTACCATAAGCCCCATTTGGCCAGACTTGCGTCCTCTGCTTTGGTATCGCACAAATAAATTTTATAACTATCTGTTTATCAGACACTTATCGTTGACAGAGAGGGATTCGAACCCCCGAAGACTCCGAAGAGTCGGCTTATTTACCATAAGCCCCATTTGGCCAGACTTGCGTCCTCTGCTTTGGTATCTGTCAAGTAGCCGCTGTGGTAGGATTTGAACCTGCTATCTCAAGACGTTGCCATCTTGCGCTCTTGCCGGTATTTAGCTTCTCAGCGATGATGTTGAAAGTAATAAGCCTACATTCTGCAAGGGTTTAATCTACATCAGTACTCTTATCGTCTTTCAACACTGCAAATATACACAAAATAAACGAGAAAAAGAAATGTTATCTAAAATTTAACATTTAATTAACATTTGCTTATTTTGCTTCGCTCAATGCCTTAACACGGAAATCGTGCTGAGAATTAAGCTTCTTGAGTTCTTGCTTTAAAGCCCTTAATTGGCTCTGACACTCACGAACCACCTTACGGCTCTTTACAAGCCCTCTGTGAGCCTTATTTAAAGCCCTACGGCTCTCTTTGTCGCCCTCTTTATCCCAATTCTCAGTAATCGTGTGGCGATACGAATTTGAGGTCTGCTCTGCCATTGAAAGCACCTCCTTAATGCCAATCCTCATAAGACGGATTTGACCCATTTTAATAGTTTCCTTGCTCATTTTTAACATTTAATTAACATTTCGCATATTTTCCAAGTCGCTTATCTTAATCTTCTTCTACTTCACATTCAGTTCCATCATAGGGATTATAGATTTCAGTGCTTTCTATTGCTTCACTTTCTACCAAGAAGAACCCTTGATTTGGGCTATAAAACACTTCCATAGGGATGCCTTGAATTATTGCATCGCGTGCATCATCTTCTGACATACCTGAACTAATCAATTCATCCAATTTTGCTTTATAAGCAATCGGGTGTTCGGCTTGATTTATCTTTAAAACGATAATCTCTGCCTTGTCTGCTGAATTTAACTTCATATTAATATCTCCTTTATTTTATTTGACAATGCAAAGGTACGAAGAATATTTGGAAAAACCAAATTTTTTTAGTTAAAGATTATTAATATAAAAAATGAGGTGTTATAAGCGCTCTTCCCACACGCTTACAACACCCTTTAAAAAGGTTTTGTCCTTGAAATGCAAACACAAATGAGTAGTATCGACTACTCGGCCACGTTGTTTGCATATTGGTAGCGAGATTAAGCCCAACCAATCGTCATTGGTATTCAGCCCTCCTGCAAATTCCAAAGGTCTGCGCAAACCTTATTTGGTAGTGCCAACTCGCCGGTGACAGTTATCACAAGAGTTTATTTTTTGTGGACCCACCCAGACTCGAACTGAGAATACGGGATTATGAGTCGCGCCTTATAACCACTTTAAGTATGGGTCCTGTTAAAAAAAGAGCCTGCTTTATTACAGGCTCGGAATGGGTGGCATCAAATGTTTGTTTAACAAACTTGTTTAGCCAACGCTCACTCGCTCTTTAACTTTCACAATGCAAAGGTACAAAAAATATTTGAGAAAACCAAATTTTTCACGTTAAAAAATGTTATTTCCAATGAGATTTTATACCGCCACAACGCCTTGAACAGCAAGGATTGGGGTGTGTTGATAAATTCCTTTTAGGAAACAAAAACTTTTCCCCACATACCGGACATTTCATTAATAACATTTCTTTCTTTACCTTGTCTTTTTTAATGTTATAATGTTTTGATATTACCTGTAGATTTTCTATTCTATCATCCATTCTATCGCCATTTATATGGTCAATTTGGTCGCCATCAGCTATATCGCATTCATAATGACTTGTGTAAAGATATTTTGCATAACTCATACTTGCCATTTCTTTATTTGGTTTCCTCAGTGTTGCCACACGTCTTGGCTCTTTGTTTACTGCCACATATAATTTATCGTAGCCTTTTTTCTTATAATATTCTGATATTTCCTGTTTCACACAGGTAAATATACAAAAAAAATGCGAGAAACAAAAATGTTTCTCGCAAAAAATTTAATTAAATCCAAATCTTTCTCATAAAAACAAATTTTTTAAGTTAAATTTTATTAATAATTATAATTTTTTAAACTTGCCGTTATTATCTCTATAATACCATGTGCCGTCCTCAAAGAGGTATTGGTAATGGAATCTGCAAGGAATAACTTCATCGCTTTTCTCTGGTGGTGTATCACCCCAAGTTCCTTTAAGACCTCCATAAGGCATACAGCCATCCAAAATGGTAGAGAAACCTCCTGCAAGACAAAGATTTAAAACGTCCTCATAAGTCTTATAGTGATTCTTCAATTCCTTACCTAAATTTGACGGGTAAGCATCCCAATGATGATAGATAGTCAAATACTTGGGCAATTTAATGTGCTTGCAAGCCATTGCTAACTTATCATACGTTGGGAGAGCATCGTACTTAATTATATTTTGTACGTGTTCCTCCAATTCTTCATCAGTTTTAAAGAGAGGTCTATATATTTCTCTCACATCATCAACTGTGCGCAAGTGAATCTTTTTCACATCACACTTCTTAAGTCTGTTGATGTCAGAGTCCTTAACTCTAATTGTAATCGTTGCCGTTGTACTCATAATTATGCCTCCTTTTTGCAATAATCTTCGTAATTCTTTATTGACTTCAAGAGTGTATTAAGTGCTGTATAGTTAAGCATCGACAATGGATAATTGCACGTTCTTTTCTCCTTTGTGACAGGATAATATTTGTAGCCATACATAATCTTGTCAGACACCATTGTACACTTGTAGGTATAGCCACCCATTTTAAATGTGGGTCTGCGAAAACCATGTTCGAAAGCAACCTGACCGCCTTCGCCAATGTAATCTTTGAGTTCTTTTAGAATCTCAGTCGTATCTTTTACTTTACCCATAACATATACTTAATTAAGTACCTAATGCTTTTTCTTTATCGAGTGCAAAGGTAATAAAAATATTTCAAACCACCAAACGATTTAACTATTTTTAACTATCATTAACATCCATTTTGAAAATTTTGAATATACATATATGCGCAACACTCATTACCAGTATACATATTGTTATTTGAATTAAGTCGCGCCCTAAGCAAAGATTCCATTTGTATATAAAATCAATATGGTATAATCCTATAAGAATAAGAATCATACTTATTAAAATCACCAAATATATATAATATTTTTTCATATATAATACTTAATTAAGTACCTATTAACGATATATATAAATTGCTGTGAATGAATCATCGCCACCCTCTTGGTCCTCAGGAATATGTCTGCCGAAGTTAATGTACCCAGCTTCTCTCATTACGTTCCTTAACGCAATGTGGTCATGCTTCCAGTCACCATCAACAACTGTGATTTTGATGAATCCTTGTGAATCAATCTCAAAGTCATAAGGCATCTTGTGGGAGGAAAGAATTTCTTGAACTCTTTTCCTCTCCTGCTTTTCTATTGCCTCATTATAAGCTTTAACTGCTGCTGTATTCATATTAAATTAATTTAGCACATACACACAAATAACCACCCTTAATCTTGGCGAATAAATGAACCTTAATACCCTCCACGTCAAGCTTAACGCCAAAGGGCTTCTTGGTGGCTTCAATAAGCTTTACGTTGTAATCCGGAAAGTGCTTGTGAATTGTGTTGAGGATTGCTTTACCATACTCGTTAATATCCTCAAACTTTTCTTCATCCCTCCATCTGTCATAGAGGTTGTATAAAGCATTGCCCACGTTTTTGTGGTTGATAATCTTTTTAATTCTTTCCATAATTTAATACCTTTTATTGTTTAACACTTTGCAAAATTACTAATAAAATCTGAGATGCGCAAATGAATTAACATTTTTAACATTATATATTTCATAGAGATTATAAACGTTTGCAGGATGTTTCTGAAGCCCAACTGCTGTCTGAGTCATCTTTCCCACTGCAAAGGTACAAAGAAAAAACGATATAACCAAACTTTTTTTGTTAAAGAAATTAAAAAAAAATATTTTATCTGGATTAATATATTTTAACTAAAATGTTTTGGCGGTATGGAGAAAAATGGCTAACTTTGCAGTGGGAAAACCGGGATACAGCGGGCATGTCATCGAAAGGCTGTTCGAGAAAAGGCACAAAAAAAACGTGCGACTTTCACAAGCCACACGTTCCAATAAAATAAAAATCCAATAGCTTATTTAGTAAAAAATCGTTTCAACTCTTTTACAAGGGGGTTATTAAAATAGGGCGCATCCTTTTGATTACCCTTAAACCATTTCCCTTTTATCTGCTCTCCCTTTTCGTCATAAAGGCAAATGGAGGACACGTGTCTTTCCTCAATGGCTTTCCAATCTTTGTTTAGTAAATCGCTAATTTTCAAGCTCAACGTCCAACCGCCTTTGCTTTCGTCAATGGTGATATAGATGCTACAAGTGTCAGAATAAACCTTATATAAGGGGGTTTCTACCACGCTATCAGCATAGTTTTCTTCGGTGTATAACTTAATAAGTTCACCAATGGTTAAATCGTTGTCGAACAACGTAAAGGCATCAATATCCTTTACTTTTGCTTTTAAGGTATTAGGCATATTCTTTATGCTTTCCTTAAACCTTTTTTCAACCTTTGTAAATGGTGGCAACGTGAGGAATGGAAAACGTCTTTTCACCAACTCTCTCGCAACCGTGTTAAGTGCCAAACACGCATAAGTATTATGGCACATATATAAGTCATAGTAAGTCTTTTTTTGCTTCATATATCCATGAACCATTTCATACGTTATGGTATAAAGGTAATCTTTACCTATTAGATAATCTTTGCCAAATGTTGTATAGTCAAAAAGGCTTTTATCTGTAATACCATATATGTCAAGAATCTCACAGAGTTCATCAAGCGAACAATTAAATTGTTCCATAAAATCCCTGAATATAGACATTTCAGAAAGCAGTTGTCTGCGAGTGTAAGGGGTTTCCTCACATTTCACAGGGTATATATTCACGTGCTCTGTATTGGAATAATTATAATCTTTTAAATGTATCATAACTTATATTTTTTAATATCTCCCTATACTTAAACAATTAAAATAACTTTGTGCTTCGTCCAAAGTCATAGGATATGGGGTTTCCACACCTATTTTATTTTCGCCATCCCTTGTAAAGATGTTAAACTTCTTACTTTTTGTCTTGCTCATATTTAATACTTTCTTTATCTGCTGCAAAATTACAAATAATATTTGAAATATACAAGAAAATTAACATTTTTAACATATAAAAAAATCGTCTTAAAATTTGGTTTTTTCAATATTTATTTGTATATTTGCAGTATGATATTAGGTAGACGCATATATAATGTTGTCTAACGCCTTTACTTTTTAATTTTTTATACTATTTATTATAAAAAGGATAGTATGAAAAAAAGAACAAAAGAAGAATATGAGTTAGCAGCAAAAAATGCTTTTAGTATTGCTCAAATGTGTCGTAACTTGGGTGTTAAGCCTGTGGGCGGAAATTATAGGGTTGTAAAAAATGTAATACAAGAATATAATATTGACACAAGCCATTTTACTGGCCAAGGATGGAATAAGGGATTAATATTTAGACCTAATAATCCTATCCCCTTAGAAGAAATATTAGTGGAGAACTCAACCTATCAATCTTATAAGTTAAAGAATAGGTTGCTTGAAAGCGGATTAAAAGAGCATAGATGTGAAAAATGTAAAAGAACAGAATGGGAAGGGTTGCCTATTCCATTAGAATTACATCACATTAATGGTAATAATACTGATAATAGAATAGAAAATGTTCAACTTCTTTGCCCTAATTGTCACGCCCAAACGGAACATTATAGGGGAAAGAATAGGAAAGATGCGAGGGTGTTGTAACAGGTAGCCAAGTTGGTCTTAAAAACCAATGAGCATTAAAGTAAGTCTCGTGGGGGTTCGAGTCCCCTCCCTCGTACCCACTTTGGTCCATAAAGGATTCATATTTATTTTTTTTATGTGGAATCTACCTTTTGGTGGGTTCCACATTTTTATTAAGCTCGGGTTTTACAGTTCAGTTCCTGTACCACGCCTCCTTCACTGTTTCCCCACTGCAAAGATACACAGAAAAACTCATATATGCAAACGAATTAACATTTTTAACACAAAAAAAATGCACCACTATTACTAGCGATGCACTTTATTTTTTTGCTAAGTTATTACTAATCAGTCTATTGCAGCGATTAACCAATGGATAAGTGGTTTATCACTTGATGGTTTTTTTTCGACTATCACCATTGTATCGGGAGTTCTTTGATACCATTTCTTAGGCTTATTAACGACCTTTGGCACTTCGATTTCCTTTGGTTCTTCTACTCTTTTTTCGAAGCGAACAACAAACTCATATTCGAAGATAAAGAGTGTAAAAAGCATATAGAGAACGTTGTCCTTATCATCTTTAACACTTCTTTCTTCCCTTAGAATTACTTTGTCCTCTGGCACTTCGATATGTTTTGAAACCAAGCCTTTTATTAAATTTGGCTGGGTAACAAATGTATGCAGAAACAATTTACACAACTTTTCGTGCAAACTCTCTCGCATAGATGGGATTACTTTTTTCTCTTCTTGCATTTTTGATAGCCTTTTAGTTTGTGCCTTTTGGGGGTGAATTGCGGACCTCCACTAATAAAAATATCCTTCATAGAAAGGAAATAGGGGCCACAGGCCCCCATAAATATGTGATACATCATACGCCTAGAAGATGTAGCGATAGAAGCGAATGTCCACACCGTGACGCTCTGCAATGGTCTGCTTTCCGCTTGTATTGGTAATCACCACGTCAGCCTTTGCGCCGTTGGTTCCAGCAATGGAGGAAACGTTTACCATATACAGCTTGCCGTCGTCAGCCTTATAGCGGGTCTTGTAGGTAAACGTCTTGTCTTTTTCGTTGACCTCGCATTTTTTGGGGTTAATTTCCACGCGGCGGTTCTTTCCTGCGAAGCATACCAACATTGATATAGTCTTATTATTTTCGTTCTTTGCCATAATTTTTTCAATGTTAATTTAGTTAAAAAATAAGGGGCAGGTAGTTAGCCTACCCCGTTGTTTGTTTAAGCCTCAGTCTTTTCCTCAACCTTTGCAGGCTCGGCGGCCTTCTCAGCCTTTGGTGCGGCTACTTTCTTCTCTGCCTTGGCCTTCTTGGCGGTTGGCTTCTTCTCAGTCTTTGGCG
>JAILCK010000235.1 GCA_024680435.1 Lachnospiraceae bacterium | reverse complement strand
CTGTCAGCCACAAAGGAGCATACCGAAGCTGCCGCAAGTATTCCAAATTCCAAAGAAAAAGCTTTTTTTAAATCATTATCCAATATAGGGTTTGTCCAGATTACCATGGCCAAAGCTATGGCCGATAAAACCTGAATATAAACTACCGCCGAGTAAAATTCCATTGCACCACCTACCTATTAAGATAAGCCACCTTCTCTTTTGGAAGGTAAGTGCCTAAGATATTGTGTAATCTGTCGGCATCTATCGGCTTACTTAAATAATCTCTGAATCCGTATCCTAAGTATTCTGACTTTGAATGAGCCGATTCGTTTGCTGTAAGCGCCACAACCGGCGTATCTTTATAAATGTTTGGATACAATTCTTTGATTTTTTCCAATGTCTCAATACCATTCATTTCGGGCATTTGATGATCAAGGAAAATGATATCATATTTCTTTTCCTGAATCATCTTAAGACATTCTTTTCCGCCGGTCGCAAAGTCGGGGGTAAATCCGTAATATTTCATGAGGCCTTTGCAGACCGCAAAATTAACCTTATTATCATCCACCACCAAAACATCGGCAGTGGTGGCAACAAACTTTTCTTTGTTTGCTTCCTTCGAAAACTCTTTTTCTTTTAAAGGAGTGGCATCGGTAACAGTCTGCCAAACCGAGAAAAAGAAAGTGGAGCCAAGTCCGTAAGTGCTTTCTATCTGAAGCTTGCTTCCCATTAAATTAAGTAAAGAAGAAGTAATGGCAAGGCCTAAGCCTGTGCCTTTAATGTTTCTGTTTCTTTCTTCATCAACGCGGCTAAAGGCCTTTGCAAGCTTCGGAATATCTTCTTTTTTAATTCCGATACCTGTATCGATAACCCCTACGTTTAAGTATCCTGACTTTTTGTCTAAGTCTGAATAATTAAAATCCATTCTTAATGAAACGGAACCTTCTTTAGTGTACTTAATGGCGTTTGATAAAAGGTTCATTATTATCTGACGGATTCTAACGTCATCTCCGTAAAGGCCTGCGGGCATATTGTTTCCGATTTCAAGCTTAAAGCCCAAATCTTTTGCCTTTGCCTCACTCCTCATTATATCAGCCAGTTCATAACTGATTGTTTTTGTGGAGTAAGAATTTGGAACTATGGACATTTTTCCCGCCTGCATTTTGGAAAGGTCCAAAAGGTCATTAATTAAAGAAAGTAAAATTTTACCGCTTGAATTAATTTCAGATGAAAGCTGACGGGTGGAAAGCTCTTTTGTGTCGTTTAAAATAATCTGATTCTTTCCAAGAACCGCAGTTAAAGGCGTGCGCATTTCATGAGTCATGCTAACCATGAATCGCTCTCTTTCTTCCTGCATTTCCGCCATCTTTTCACCCTTCTTGTAATCTTCTATAAAAGTAAAATACTTCTTTATCATAAGAAGAGTGTCTATAATCACAAACACGATAATGCTGTAAATAATCGTAATGCCTGCTGTTTCAAGGTCCTTTTTATCAAGCATCAAAAGCATTAATGTTAGGCTGTATACATTTGAAACCACAGTTTCATAGGGGTTAAGAGTAAACACGGTTCCTACAGAAATCATCACAACAAGCCAAAGAACATAATTTACCATGTTGCTTCGCTCGCCTGATAAAATCATCGCCTTTGCAGCCCATGTATATATTCCCAAAACAAGAAACCATGTAAGGTGTTGCAAAAACCTTCCGTTTCTTTTTAAGTTTTCTTTACTCTTATAAATCGGCACCACCCTATAGATAAACAGAAGCATCAATATTGCTGCAAGGTTGATGCAGGCAAAAGAAACATATTCCTTTATAACGCCTTCGTTTACCCCTCCGTAATATATAAAACCGGAGATAATGGCAACAACTGCGTATAAAAGCGAAAAAGAGGTGATAAAGAAAATGTCTTTTTCGCGCTTCTTAATGCTATACTCACTGTTTCTGCATTCGTAAAAATCCTGATTTATACTTTTTAGTTTATCAAGAAGCTTATTCATGTGCCCTCCGATTTGCTTTTAGTACCTTAGTCCTATTTTTATATTACCAAAAATCCGGGCACATTTCTATAGCAAATTCTTCATTAACTATTCCCTAATTCAAAAATGATAATATTTTTACAGTATCTATTTATTTAGGTAGTAAAAGGGTGAGAATATGAATAAAGCGGATTTTGAAATTAAGGCTCTTTGTGCCGGATGCAATCAAAAAGATATTTTGGATTTTGAGAATGCATTTAAGAATGTAACGGGATATCCCATGGACAGTGTTTTGATCGATTCTGCGTTTTTAAAAGAAAACGGCAGTTCAACTTCCTGTGCATGTAAGGCTTTGATGGTCGCAAAGAATTCGATGGAAAACATAAACCGAATTGCGGAAGTATTTGAAAGTTTTTTTAGCCAAATGGCATAATATAGCAAAAATTAATTCCTGATTAAACTATTTCAATCGTTTAATCAGGAATTCTCCATTTTCCTTAAGCCACTTTCTGTGCTCTTTGTAGTCGGGCATAAATTCCTCCACCAAATGCCAGAAAGCCTTGGAATGATTCATATGTACGCGATGGGATAATTCATGTACCACCACATATCTTATAACCGGTTCCGGACACAGCGCTAAAAGACAATTAAAGTTTAGATTACCTTCTCTTGAGCAACTGCCCCATCTGGTTTTCTGTGTTCTGAAAGCTACACGCCCATAAATAACACCCATTATTTCTGAATAGTCTTCCACAAGGGGTAAGATTATTTTTTTTGCTTTCTTTTTAAGCTCTTTTAATTCTTCTTCGGTAAGCTTATCTATTGTGTCAAACTGAGATGCCTTTTTAAGCATCTTTCTTTGATTGTTTATAATCCATTCTTCCTTTGATGAAAGCAGCTTATCTATGGCGGCTTTTGACATCAAAAGAGGAGCCTTTACCAAAACGCTTCCGTCAGGGCGTATTTCGACGGAAAACGTTCTTCTTTTACTTCTTATTAACTCGTAATCCATGTTTTATTGCAGATAGTAAACTATCTTTGTCTTCTGTCCTTTCCTGTTTGAGTGTAGTATAAGCTCTTATCCTTATACATATTTTCATCGGCTATGCCAATAATTTCATCAATTGTCTTATCGGGATATTCCATGGATGTGGCATATCCTATTGCCATTGAAAGCTGTGTGTCGTAGTGACTGGGCCAATTATCCATGTTTTCTTTAATAAGCTTAGTGATTTTTTCAACAGGCACATGATTTGTGCGAACGATGGCCATAAATTCATCGCCGCCGGTTCTAAAGATGTCTCCAAAGTTTCCGACTGTGTTCTTTAAGCATTCGGCCGCAGCTTTAATATAGTCATCTCCCGCCTGATGCCCGAAAGTATCGTTAACGTGCTTTAAGCCGTTTAAGTCCATTGCAATGATAGTAACGTTTGAAGGAAGCTTTCCTCCTTGGGCGCTTGCCACAATTTCAGCCACCATGCCTTCATAGGCATGCCTATTTCCAAGCTGTGTAAGCTCGTCTGTGAGGGCTCTCTTTTTATACTGGCGTTCTACCTCGTATGATAACATTTCACCGATTACTTCGTGTCTGTGAGCTTCTTTACTGTTATCCGCAAAGAGCCTTAAGGTTTTAAAGTAA
>JAILCK010000031.1 GCA_024680435.1 Lachnospiraceae bacterium | reverse complement strand
CAAAGCTCAGCTTTTGCTTAACCAGGAAAGATACAACGAAGCTAAGTGGATTTTAGATCAGGCAGAAGAAGAGTTTACCAAGAATCAAGACTACACATCTTCCCTTTGGACCTACTATCTTTACCTTACAACACTTTACTCAAGGGAAGAAAACTATATAGACAGCATAACCGCTGAAATCAGAAAGCTTTACGACTGGGATCAGTCGGATTGGAAGAGGGCATGGCTTTTACTCTACTTATGTGAAGAATATGCCGTAAGCCCCACAAAGAAATGGCTCTTTATAGAAGAAAACATTGAAAGAGGATGCATAAGCCCCTTCTTTTACGTTGAGGCCGTAAACATGCTCTCAATAAACGCAGGGTTACTCACAAAGCTTTCCTCATTTGAAAAGCGTGTACTTTTGTTTGCCGCAAGAAACGACCTTTTGACACAGGAAATCATAAGGCAGTTTGTGTATGTGGCTTCAAGAGAAAGAGAATATTCAAAAACCGTATTTGAAATTTTGAAGAAATGCTACGAGATTTCTCCCTCCACAGAGATAATAAGCGTTATCTGTGAGCTTTTGATTAAGGGAGACATCGTAAATCAAGAAAGCTATGAGTGGTATTTACGCGCCATTTTGGAAGACGCAAGAGTTACAAAGCTTTATGAATACTACATGCGTTCTTTAGACTTAAACAAAGAATACGATATTCCGAAGATGGTTTTCCTTTACTTTTCCTACGACTCAGACCTTGAGTGGGAGCAAAGGGCATATCTTTATTCAAGAATTCTTGAAAAGCGCGAAGAAATGCCTGATGTATTTGAAAACTACAAGCCCATGATTGAGCGCTTTGTGCTTGAAGAATTATCAAATGAGCACATAAACAAAGACATGGCCGCCCTTTATAGATTTGTGCTTTCAAACATGAGCCTAACGGGCGATATGGCAGAGAATCTTTCAAGGATTTTGTTTATGCATAAAATAAGCGTATCAAATCCTGAAATCACGAAGGCTATCGTATATCAAAGCCATGAGTGGACCGAAAATGTTTATCCTCTTAAAAACGGCGTAGCTTTCGTGCCCTTATATGATAAAGACTACACTGTTATTTTTGAAGATGCGTTATCAAACCGCTACTTAGAGAGCGCAAAGGCCGTTACCGAGCGGCTTATGGTGCCGGGAAAACTTGCATCGAGAATACTTCCTGTAATAAACGATAACATCGAATTTGACGTATATGCTCTTGAGTGTAGTCAGGAAAGCATTGAAATTACCGATGAAACAAGAGACAGATACGCCCGAATTTTGGAAGCAAACGAAATCGATGATGAGTACAAAGAAGAAATCCGCTCAAAGATCATTCGTTACTACTATGAAAACGACTGCATAAGAGAACTTGACAGTGTGCTTGAAAGCTTAGATCCAAGAGTCATCAACCATAAAGACAGAGTGCAGGCTATCCGCTATATGGTGGTAAGAGGCATGTACGATAAGGCCATGAGCTGGGTGACAAGATATGGCATCGAGGGAATCGAGACAAAAGACCTGGTTAAGCTTGCGTCAAAGCTTATAGAAAGAAACGAGTATGAAGAAAACGACGATCTTGTAAGGGTTTGCGCATCCGTTTTCTTTTTGGGTAAATACGACGAAGTTATTTTAAAGTATCTTGTGGCCAACTTCCACGGCATGACAAAAGATATGAGGCGTATATTCAAAGCAGCGGAAAACTTTGACCTAGACCTTTATCATCTTTGCGAAACCATGATACTTCAGATGCTTTATACAGGCTACTACGTATCTGAGCGTGCCTCTGTTTACAAAAGGTACGTTCAAGGCGGCGCAAACACGGACATACAGCTTGCTTTCCTTACTCAGTGTTCTTTTGATTACTTTGTTAAAGAACAGCTTATGGAGCCCTTTGTGTTTGAGGAAATCACCAAGGCAGAGCTTAGGGGCGAAAAGCTTTTAAAGATTTGTAAGCTTGCATATTTAAAGTATTATTCGGAAACGGAAGAGCCATTAGACGATACAGTGAAAATGATAACGGAGCGGTATTTATCCGAGCTTTTGGATGAAGGCATATACATGTCCTTCTTTAAAAACTTCATGGATAGCCAAAATCCGGAAGTTAACAAGTTTTCGGATAAGACCTTCATTGAATATAAGACGGCTCCCGGAAGAAAGGTTTCGATTCACTATATCTACGAAAGCGATGATGAAAACTTTGGCGAGTACATAACGGAGGAAATGCCCGAAATGTACGGAGGAGTGTACGTTAAGTCATTTATCTTATTCTTTGGAGAAAACCTTCTTTACTACATAACGGAAGAAGGAGACGGAGAAGAACTTTTAACGGAAAGTGCTTCGATTCAAAAGAGTGATATAGGAAGAGAGCTTACAAACTCAAGATTTAATGAAATAAACGATATCGTGATAGCAAAGACTCTTCAGGATTATGAGACCTTGGAAAAGCTTTTATACGACTATCACAAGCACGCATACATTATAGATTCAATGTTTAAATTAGAGTAACAAAGGACTGAAGAAACCATGGATTTTTCTGTAGACTTAAGAAAACAGAATAACGATATAGCGGTAGGATTTGACTTAACGGATTCCTATTCACAGGTAAGCTATGCTTCCATGGATTCTGATGAGGTAGAGACCCTATCGACCGTTCCGGGAAGCAACAACTACAGAGTCCCCACGGCCCTTTTTAAGAGAAAAGAAGTTAACCAGTGGTATGCGGGAAAAGATGCCCTTAAGTATAAAGATACGGACGGTTTCTTTATAAATAATCTTTTGTCCAAAGCTTCCTTGGGAGAAGACATTACTGTGGGAGAAGAAACCTTTTCGCCTTCCGCTTTAATAGCGCTTTTTATGAAGAGGACTCTTTCTTTGTTCTCAATGATGATTCCCATAAATCACATAACTTCCTTTGTGGTAACCGTTGATTCCCTTGACTCTAACATTATCGATGTGCTTTCAAAGGCAGTGGCTTCATTGGGGCTTAAGACCACAAATGTTTTCTTTCAAAGCCACATGGAAAGCTTTTACTTCTACACGATTTATCAGCCCGCAGAGCTTTGGCAAAGAGATGTATTGCTTTTAGACTTTACGGGAGAGTATTTAAAGAGCTATCGCATGGAGTGCAACAAAAACACCACACCCATCGTAGCTTTTATAGACCCCGGTATTTACAGAAACTTTTTGACGGGAGGCCTTGAAAACATCGATCCCGAAAGCAGGGACGCAAGAGATTATGACTTTAGGCTTTCAAATCTTTTGGACGATATCTGCAGCGCAAGATTCTTTTCTTCCGTTTACTTTATAGGTGATGCTTTCAGACAGGAAGTATTTACGGACTCTGTAAAGAAAATGTGCCAAAAGGGAAGAGTGTTTGAGGGCACAAACCTTTATTCAAAGGGCGCAGCATATGCCGCAAAGAATAAGATTTTCAAAAGCGCCTTAAGCGAATCCCATGTATTTTTGGGAAATGACAAATTAAAGTGTAACGTTGGAATTAACGCCATAAGAAGGGGCGAGCCTTCTTACATGGCTTTAATGGATGCGGGCGTCAACTGGTTTGAATCAAAGAAACAATATGACTTTATTTTGGATAAGGGCAATAAGGTTTCTTTTGTCATAACGCCTTTGACGGGAAAGAACCCGGAAGTGGTTGACATAACACTTAACGATCTTCCTAAGCGTCCGCCAAAAACTACACGCCTTCACTTGGAAGTGAGCATGTTATCTGAAAACAAAATGCAGGTTGAGATTAAAGATATGGGCTTTGGAGAGCTGTTTCCTTCATCCTGTCTTGAATGGAAGGAGGTAATCGAGCTATGACGAACAGATTGATTGCCTGTGTGGGAAGCATTGCGGAAAAGCCATTCTACTTTGAAAAGGTGTATGCAAACCTTTATTCAATCGAGGAGCTTTGCTATGTGCTTTATGAAAACGCCTTTTTGATTGATAAAGACATTTTGGATGTAAAGCTTGTTGAGTGGATAGACACTCAGTGTAAGCTTCACGACCTTGCCACAAACCTTTATACTTTGATAAATACAAACGGACTTCCTTCATCATTTGTGGGCACAATTTTAGAGTACACCGGCCTTTACACAAAGGATGAAATCGAAAAAGCCGAGAGCATTCTTAAAATGAATGTCACGATGAATGTTTTTGAAAAGTGGAAGGCAAAAGCCGATTTCCTCTATGAAAACAGACATTTTCTTTTGGCAATTAAGGAATATAAGAGAGTTTTATCGGAAGTAAACGAAGATGACTTTGAAATAATAAGTAAGGTTTATAACAATATGGGAGTAACCTACATGGCGTTATACCTTTACGATTCCGCCATCGAATGCTTTAAAAAAGCCTTTGAAATAAGCAACGACAAGACCGCCTACAAGCATTACCTTGCGGCCATGAGGCTTAAATTAACGGAAGATGAGTACATTCGCCTGGTTGCGGATGAAGAAGATGCTTATAAAATGAGCGTTTCTTTGGAAACGGAGTTTGAAGAATGTAAGGCACGCTTTGAAGAAAGCGATATTGCAAACCGGTTAAAAGAAACCTTTGCCCTTAAAGATTCGGATTCTCAAAGCCTTTACTATGAAGAGCTTACCCGCCTTACGGATTCACTTAAAAACGACTACAGAGACATAGCACTTGAAGCAGAAACCATGTAACGAGCCTGCGAGAGGGAATTATGGGATTTTTTAAAAACTTATTCAAAGGGAAAAAAGAAAACCAACCGACCTTCATAGACGCTAAGGATGAGCTTGACTTAGACGATGCCTACATAAGGGAGCAGTATGTTTTAAGCTGTCTTGAGCAAATGAAGGAAGCTTCGGAAGAATTGGACCGTGCAAACGCAGAGTATTCTTTGGTTACATCATATCTAACCGACATGGAAGAAATCGAGGCCATCGAGGGTGATGAAAAGACCGACCTTTGCAACATTGCAAAAAGGATTCATGACTTAAGGCAGGCCCATGATAAGTTTGTGCTTACTCCAAGTCGCATGAGCGAGCATGACTTTAATCACATGGACGCCATGCACGAAGAAGCAAAAGAAGGAATCGACAAGCTTTTAAAGGAAGAAGACTATCGTAAAAAAGTTAAGGCTGACTTAAAGAGAGTGGAGCGTGAAAGAGACGCTTACTCTTACAGAAGAAACGAAGT
>JAILCK010000028.1 GCA_024680435.1 Lachnospiraceae bacterium | reverse complement strand
ATACGAAAAGGCAAAGAAAGATGCCTTCACATTCGGAAACGAACTTGTGGTTGAGCAGTTTATCGACGGAAGAGAGTTTTCTTGCGGCGTAATCTTAGGTAAGGCTTTACCCGTAATCGAAATTGCTCCTGTTGAAGGATTCTACGATTATAAGAATAAATATCAGGAAGGCTCCACAATTGAGACCTGTCCTGCAAATGTGGATAAAGAAACCACACTTAAAATGCAGAAGATGGCAGAGGATGCATACAACTGCTTAAGGCTTAACCAGTATGCAAGAGTTGATATCATGATGGATAAAGACGGAGAGCTTTATGCACTGGAAGCAAACACACTTCCCGGCATGACACCTATGTCTTTAATGCCTCAGGAAGCAGCTGCCGTGGGTATTAACTATAATCAGCTTTGTGAAAAATTAGTAAAGATGGCATTGGAAAAGTAGTATGAAGGCTTTTAATATTGGAGATGTAATAATTGCAACAGACGGCGTTGGAAAAAACATAACCGACGCCTCTATGCTTATAGAATCCGTAACAATGGATTCAAGACAAGTTAAAGAGGGAAGCCTCTTTGTAGCCATTAAAGGCGAAAGAGTTGACGGCCATGACTTTATAAATGATTGTTTTAGTAAGGGTGCAACCGCCGTTTTGTGTGATCACATTCCGGAAGGCGTAACAGGCCCTTGCATTGAGGTTGAAAATACAGTTAAGGGACTTCAGGACCTCGCAAAGTGGTACAGAGAATCTTTAAATGTAAAGGTGGTTGGCATCACAGGAAGTGTCGGCAAGACCAGCACTAAGGAAATGGTTTCCGCGGTTTTATCAGAAGGATTTAAGACTCAAAAGACAATCGGAAATTATAACAATGAAATCGGCCTTCCCCTTACGGTTCTTTCAATTGAAGAAGACACGCAGGTAGAAGTACTTGAAATGGGAATAAGCGATTTTGGCGAAATGAGAGTGTTATCAAGAATCGCTCAGCCAAACGTTTGCGTTATCACAAACATCGGAGAATGTCATTTAGAGTTTTTACATGACAGAGACGGCGTATTGAAAGCTAAGTCTGAAATCTTTGAGTTTATGAGTGAAGACGCAAAGATTTATTTAAACGGCGATGACGATAAGCTTAGAACCGTAAAAAAGGTAAAAGGAATCACACCATATTTTTACGGTTTTAATAAGGGTAATGACGTTACTTTAACAGATTCTGAATCTTTGGGCCTTAAGGGAAGCAAGCTTAAAATGCACTATAAGGGCGAAGACTTGGAAGCAACCATTCATATGCTTGGTAAGCACATGCAGGCAAACGCACTGGTTTCTTTTGCCATTGCAAAGGATATGGGGCTTACAGACGATGAGATTAAAGAAGGCTTAGCAAAGGCTAAGACAATCGACGGAAGATGTAATTTGATTGACTATAAAGGCATCGGTACCATTATTGACGATTGCTACAATGCATCTCCCACATCCATGAAGGCTGCCCTTGATACTCTTGTTTTGGCAGAGGGAAGAAAAGTAGCAATTATGGGAGACATGTTTGAACTTGGTGAAAACTCGGATTCAATGCATGCCGAAGTCGGAACCTACGCTGCTAATGTCGGAATAGATAAGCTTATTTGCGTAGGCGAAAATTGTAAGCACATGTACGATGCTGCAAAGAAAGAAAACAAGAATCTTGAGATTTCATATTTTAAGTCTCTTGAAGATTTACTTTCAGTTTTAAAAACAGAAGTAAGTGATACAGATAATATATGGGTTAAGTCTTCACACGGAATGGGCTTTGCAAAGCTTGTTGAAGCACTTAAAAGTAGATAATTAAAGAGCCGCGTCACTGACGCGGCCCTTGTTGTATTTAATCATATAAGTTTTTGATTTCTTAGGTAGGCGTCTTTCAATGCTTCCTGAGCCTTAACACTTACTTCGCGAATCTCGGCTCTTGAAAGACCCTTTGTTTCAATGGGCTTACAAAACTCGATGATAACATGAGTCTTTTTAATCTTAGGAAAATGTGCTTCAAAGATTTCTTCCGTGTTGTTTATTGCAACGGGAACCACAGGGCATTCGGCCTTTTCAGCAATCTTTAAACTTCCGTCATGGAAGGGAAGTAAAGGCTCTGTACCCTTGTTTCTTGTGCCTTCGGGGAAGATGCACATGCTCTTACCTGATTTAATAAGCTCGGCACTTTTATTTATTACCTTTAAGCCCTTACGAAGATTCTTTCTGTCAAGGAACTGACAGTTCATAAGGCGCATCCAAAGAGAGAAAACGGGAATCTTTGAGGTTTCTTTTTTGGCGACATATCCTGTTTGCATAATGCATTCGGGGTAAGTCACAATTATATCGAAAATGCTTCTGTGGTTAGGAACCAAAAGCACGGGAGTATCTTTTGAAAGATTTTCTTTTCCAAGGACTGTGAGTTTTACACCTGAAATAAAGTAAACCATTCTGAAGGCTCCGCAAACGATTGTCTGTGATGCATTTGCAACGAATTTAGGGCATATAAATCTTAATAAGAAAAATACTAAAATAAAGGGAATAGATAGAATTAAAAATATGACTGTCCAAACGGCAGCACCGATGAATCTAAACATAACCTCTCCTAATAATCACAAATTGGTAATGATGTAGTTTTCAAAACCA
>JAILCK010000155.1 GCA_024680435.1 Lachnospiraceae bacterium | reverse complement strand
GGAATACAGAAAGTCTGTAATGGAAAAAGAAGATTTAAACTGCTGCCGCGTGATTTTTGGCGAAGCAGACTGGCTTCCCGGATTAACTGTAGATAAATACGACGATGTATTGGTGGTTGAATCTTTGGCTTTGGGAATGGATAGGCTTAAAGAAATCGTTACTGATGCTTTAAAAGACATTCTTTCAAAAGATGGATACCAGATAAGGGGTGTTTACGAGCGCTCTGACGCTCCTGTCAGAAAGAAAGAGGGGATGCCCTTACACAAGGGTTTCATCGGGCCTGAATTTGATACTAACGTAGAGATAGTTGAAAATGGAATTCACTACATTGTGGATGTAGTGAACGGTCAAAAGACCGGTTTCTTTTTGGATCAAAAGTATAATAGACGAGCTATTCAAAGAATCTGTCGTGATAAAAAGGTTTTGGATTGCTTTACCCATATGGGAACCTTTGCATTAAATGCAGGAATTGCAGGCGCCAGGGAAGTTACCGGCTTAGATATTTCAGAGTTTGCCGTTAGTCAGGCAACTGAAAATGCTAAAAGAAACAATTTAGATAAAACTGTAAAGTTTGGGGCTGCAAACGTCCTTGACGAACTTCCCAAATTATATGAAGAAGGCGAGCAATTTGACGTAGTTATCCTTGATCCCCCTGCCTTCACTAAATCAAGAGAAGCCACAAAAAATGCAATGAAAGGCTATAGAGAAATCAACATGAAAGGCATGAAGCTTGTAAAAGACGGAGGTTATCTTGCAACCTGCTCTTGCTCACACTTTATGACTCAAGAGCTTTTTACAGAAGTCATCGCTCAAGCCGCAAAGGCAGTTCATAAGCGTCTACGTCAGGTTGAGTTTAGAACTCAAGCCTGTGACCATCCAATTCTTTGGGCTTCTGACGAATCATACTATTTAAAGTTTATTATCTTCCAGGTTTGTGATGAGAAATAAGAATTAAAAAAAATGTTGTACAAGGATTATGGATTATGCATGAAATGCATAATCCATTTTTTTACTGTTTATATTCGAAAAAACTCATTAAAATCACAATGGAAAATCTCTGTTAATGCAATAAGCATATCTACAGATGGATTATTGTATCCATTCTCAACCTTGGAAAAAATTCCTGTAGTAACGTAAACATCAGCAAGTTGTAGTTTCGCGATAACATCGATAGCTCTCATGTCCCGTTCTTTGCGCATCCGCCGGATATTTGATCCAACGATTGGATTGTTGTGCTGGTTGATTCTTTCTGCCATGCATAACACACCTCCCACTTGGAATTTTTATCCAAAATGGAAGTTCATAGTGTCCAAAATGGAAGCTGTGTGATAAAATTAAAAAAAGTTCTGTGCTTAAAATGCGACAGAAATGGGAGGAATGATGAAATATGTCAGAAGAACAAACAAAAGAAACTAAGAAACCATTTATTAAGAACCCCAAAGTTATTTTTACGATTTGCATTGTAGTACTTATTGCTATTTTGCTGGCAGTTTTCAAGTACAAGGCATTACTACCCATAGTCGTTTTGCTGGTTGTGGTTGTTGCCATCGCTGTGAATCGCAGTATTTTAAAGAAACGAAAAGGAAGAAACACAGAAGAAGTTACACAATGCGATTTGCCGGACAGCGACAGAATAAAATTTGCAGGCTATTTTGTCAGTCAGGATGAACAATATATTTCCTCTTTGGGAAATGGCTATATTATGAACTTTCTTGCCAGCGGAACTCTGAAAAGAGGTTTTGCCGTCATTTCCAATAAACGTGTATACTTCCGTGGAAGCTGTTACAGCGGACAGGGAAAATCCTTAGTAAAAACCGATGAGGAGAGAACGGTTGATATTAAGGATGTAACCGGTAGCGGTTTCATTTACAGACGTTATCTTGGCGTTTTAATCGGACTGCTTATGGCACTTGTTGTACTCCTGGCAGGAATTGCCGGAAGCCTTTATGGTGTGGGTTATCAGTGGAATGAAATATCTTCTTATCAGTCAAAAGCAAGTGAAGCACAGGCGAGTATAAAAGAAGAAAAAGATAATCCTGATACAATAGTTGAGGAATCAACAGACGAGATAGAAGCTAATGAGGGGAACATTGAAAAACTCCAGGATAAACTGAATGGATTAAGGGAACTTCAAAAACAGCAAGTCAGGATAAATGCTAAGAAAGCTACTATCGATGCAATCCCGCAAGAGGTTTGGAATCTGTTTGGCTATTTGGACAGTGAAGGGCAACGTACAGGTTTAAACAGTATTCTTTATGAGTACTTCCTTGAAAATTATGAAATTTATTCTCGTAGTAAATTGGCAGAAATAGTAAATAATGTGTATGAAAATGCAAAGTTGTCATCGGATAGTGAAATCAAAAATACAATTATTAGCAATATTGAATGGGGTAATGAACATGGAATGCAACAAGAATATCTCTCATACTTAGTTTATGCCAATATTTATTTTTCGAGGGATACACAATGGAACCAGCCAAGGTCATCTGTTAGTGTCTGTAGGCAAATGTATAATGAAGTTACAAACTATGTGATTTCTCTCTATGAACTTTGCGGAGAGGATTCTGAGAGGATACAACAGTACATTTCGGAGGGGACATTTGAGATTCTGGATGATGTCGAGGTAAGAAGAGTTGCGGAAAAGTTAGTAAGTGAAGAAGAAGCGGCTTCTTACCAAAAAGCTATGGAATCTTGTTTGGAAAAAATATCACCTGAACTATTAGAAATTGGATATGTAAAGGTTGAAGATATCGTATATCAATATGTGAAATATCACCCTGATGAATTCACGGATTGGTTTGTTTTTCCTTCTGTTGATGAAAATGTTACAACAGAATATGATTCCGAAATTGAAGAGTTAGAATCAAAAATAGAGGAGCTTAAGCAGACAAACTCCAGATTGACAGCAGATTATGAAAGATTATCGGAAAAACAGCAAAAAGAACAGCAAGAGAAAAAGGCTGCTTATGAACGCAGATATCAGCAGAATATGAGCAATGCTTCCGCTGCCTTTACATTTGCTACGATTGATGCTGCAATAGGAGGTCTGTTGATAACATTCTTCATCTCTTGTTTCTTGGTATTCTTGGAGTATCTGAAGAAGAGAAAAACCATGTTCCAGATTCAATATGCCGGAGGATTTATTGCATTTGATGTATCCTACTATGCTAAGGCAGAGATTGAGGACTTCCAGAAACAGTTAAGACGTACCAAAGACTATGTGGAAGAAGCAAAAACGACCGTGAATGTTGCTCCGGCTCCGGCACCTGTTCAGACAGAAACACCGCAGACAACACAGAGCAGTACACCGGATGATTTGAGGAAATATGCAGAGCTTTTGAAAGATGGCTTAATCTCACAGGAAGATTATGATGCAATGAAAAAGAAGATACTTGGATTGTAGGTGATACTCATGGAGCTATTACAAATTAATAATCTTCCTGAAAAGAAACAATGCCGTATCACAGTATCAGAAAATACTTTTCTGATAGAAGGAGATTTTTATTATCTACAGAACAAGGAATTTTACCCGGTAAAGAATGGTAAGGATTCGTTCCCCATAAAAGAATATATGGGGTTGGGAATTTTAAGGAAACGTTCCCCTAAGAAACTGATGCAGTTTGTAATTATTGCGTGTGTCTTGGAAGTGGTTAACGCAATCGCAGGAAAGATTTCAGACTATCTGTTTTTTATGGATACATCATGGACTTCTTATTTCGTAAATGCTCTTGCCCTCTTATGTTTGATTCAGGGATTACGTTTGTTCTTCTCGAAAAAGAAAGTGATAGAAATATCCTTTCTGACAAAGCGTATCTGCGTGGATGAGAATATTTTCTGTGAGGATGATATTAATAAACTGAATCAAATTATGATGCAACTAAGATAACTAGATACAGGGGTTTTCGACTTCCCTGTATGAAGTTTATTATCTTTCAGGTTTGTGATGAAAAATAAGAAAAGACCATACACTTAATTGTGTATGGTCTTTATTTTAGTAATTTACTTCCTCATCAAGAGGTCCTTCCAAAAGTTCAGGATTCTCAATGAGCTTCTTTAACAACTTAAGTGTTCTTGCGTAGTAGAAACCATCTGATAATCTTTCATCAATTGTCATTGAAAGAGAGATTTCACGTCTCATTGTCATGTTGCCATCAGCATCAAAGTGCGGTTTCTTTTTCTTTTTACCGATAACCACAAATACTGAATTGGTTCCCCAGTTCATAAGGTGATGGTAACCAATATTCATTCCGATTGAACCAAGGTTTGTGAGCACAACTGAGCACTGGTAAGGATCTGTTGCGATAACTGACTTAGGCATAAGTCCGTGCTTATCAAGCAATCTTGCAAGCCATCCGATAAAGTGTTTTCCGGGAAGGTGTTTAATAAAGTTCATAGCCTTCGTGGAATCATCTTCAAAATTCTTGCAAAATTCAATCTGGTCTACAACCTTTTTATTGATTGTTTCAAGAGTATCTTTATCTTCGGCAACCACTCTTGCAAGTGTTTCTTCGCCGTCATCTCTGAAGTTCTTCTTTACTGTGAAAGCAGCGGTAAGCTCGTTTCTTTGATACATTGTGTTGTTTGCAATGAATCTGTTCATGTGCGGACGAAGCTTGATTGTCTTTAACACTGCCGCAATGATGATTTCGAAAATACCGATTTTAACATCGCTTTCTTTGTTCTTATTTCTGATATATTCTTCTGTTTTTTCTATGTTTATGCGCATCGACATGAATGCTTCATTGTCGCATCTGTTAGGATACATAAGAGGCATAATGTAATGCATTGCATCAATGTCACGGATTAACTTACCGTCTCTTCTGTCTCCCCATTTCCTTTTTCCCATATCTATTCCTTTCCATCCAAACGCTATGCGTTTAGTCCCTTTTGAAAGTATCTCTTTCTAAAAAGTACAATTTCTATAAGGGCGCACATTACTGCAGCTGCCCAAACATCCGTAAATGAATGTTGCTTTACAAACATAACTGAAAGACAAATAAGTAAAATCCATATTGAAACGATTACTTTCCAAATCTTTTTGGTGTCTTTCTTTAACCATGCCGACAAAAGCGCCAGCGAATAACCTACATGTAATGAAGGGCATACGCCTGTAGGTGTGTCTACTGAATAAATCATTCCGACAATCTGAGAGCAGAAATTGTTGTTTGGAAGCACTTCAGGTCTTAAAAACTGAACCGACGGCCACACAATATATGTGATTACTCCAATAACCTGCGTAAGAATTATAAATTTCTGAGCCCTTACAAAGCTTTCTACATCATAAAGTAAAAAGTAAAGAAGTGATCCTGCAACAAGCAGATACCATGAAGTATAAGCTAAAATAAAGTATTCATTAAAAGGAATTATATCGTCCACAATACTGTGAACTTCATGACACTTTTCGATAGGTATGAATCTCTCTGTTACGATATACATAATGAGGTATCCCACCCATCCAAGTATCAAAAATAAATGTCTGTACTCTTTAGAAGTAATATTTGAAAATCTAAGCTTACTATAGTCTACAACGGGTTTTTTCATAATAATTACAATCTATCGCTATATGGATAATCTTTCTTCTTAATATTAGGATAGGGCACCACTCTGTGCCTTGGGAGAGAATAAGCCACTTCGGATATTTCATCCATAAGATAGTTACATATTCTTTCCTGCTCTTCCTTCATCGGTGCTTCGTGGTTAAATAAAACAGGCTTTCCAAAAACCACTTTCTTAAGTGCGGGGCAAATG
>JAILCK010000145.1 GCA_024680435.1 Lachnospiraceae bacterium | reverse complement strand
GCAACGTATTCTCCTTCTTCTACCGAAAAGAACACGCCCTTAAGTGCATCCACTTTATTTGTGCCCATTCGGCTTGTGTAAGTTTTCTTAATATCTTCAACTTTTAATATATTCATTAACTATCTCCTCCGCTTAAGTCTATGCTATGATTCTATCCCTTTATAAAAACCATCTCCATATCTTTTCCTTACAAAAAAAGGCCCAAAACTTACAATTATGTAAGTTTTGGGCTTTTAAATTAAATCAAATCTTATACTTTGAACTGTCCCACAAGTTTGTTAAGTTCATCGGACTCTGATGATAACTCTGTAGATACAGCGCTTGATTCCTGAGCTGTAGCTGAGTTATTCTGAACAACCGTTGCAATCTGCTCGATACCCTGGCTGATTTCATCCATGTTGATGGCCTGAGATTCTGCAAGGTTTCCTGATTCCTGAACGATTGTAGCAATGCTGTTAACCGACTCCTGAACCTTGTTAAGAGCTTCTCTTGTAAGTTCAACAACGTTATTACCGTTTTCGATTTCCTGTAAAGTAGCTGTAACAAGTTCGTGTGTATTCTTAACTGCTTCGGAACTTTCATTTGCAAGCTGGCTGATTTCTTCTGCAACAACCGCAAATCCTCGTCCGGTTTCTCCTGCTCTTGCAGCTTCTATGGAAGCGTTCAATGCAAGCAACTGAGTCTGCTTTGAAATACCTTCGATGGTATTTGTAATCTGTTCAATCTGTCTTGAAGCTTCTGTAATTCTTTCCATAGCGCTTGTAACTTCGTGCATCTTTTCGGCACTCTGTTCAGCTTCTTGCTGCACCTGCTTTGCAAGGGTAACACCCTTCTTGGCAGATTCTGCCATTTCTTTGGTCTGAGAGTTAACGCTTTCAACGCTGGCTGTAAGTTCTTCAACCGCTGCTGCCTGGTCTGTTGAGCCTTCTGCAAGGTCTGAAGCTCCGCTAGCCATGTTTGCGGCTCCCTGCGCCACCTTACCTGATGCACTCTTAACATTTCTCATTGTTTCAGCAAGCTGAGTAATAATTCTGTTTACAGCTTCTTTAATAGGTGCAAAGTCTTCCACATACAAATCGGGATTTCTTGTGCCTTCAGTAAAGTCTCCGGATGCGATTCTGTCAAGGGAATCACTTATGTCGTAAACTACCTTTTCGATAACCGTTGTGGAATAATCAAGGTCTTTTGCAAGTTTTCCAAGTTCATCATCGGCAGAATACTCGATTGAAATATTCATGTTTCCTTTTGCCATGGAGTCAGCAGCCTTTGAAATATCCTGAACAGGTTCAAGGATAGCATTTGAAAGGATTGCTCTTGCCTTAATAATGAATAAGAAGATTCCTACAACAATCAAGATTGAAATGACTGCCATTACGATTACGACAATTAAATTAAGCCTGAATATGCTCATTGCGCTTGTGCCTGTTGCCGTTGAAACCGCCTTTAAGTCTTTAACAACAACGTCGATTGAAGGATACAAAGTATCGTTAAAGAACATAAATACTTCTTCATCCGAGCTTCCGTTATTAAACATCTGTCCCAACGTTTCGCCGTTAGCCTGTACAGCCTTTAAGTCGGTACTAACTTTATTGATGGCTGCTTGGTCTGAATAAAGGCCTGAAAACTTCTTTAAGTTTGTATCAAATTCTCCAAACTTTTCCATCGCCTTTCCAAGCTGTTCTTCACGAATAGCATCATCCGTAGATGCCATTGCCCAAAGAAACGCTTTTGAAAGAGCCTGAATATCTATACGGATTTCACCCTGTACATTATCTATCTGATAGCTTTTGTACATGGACATAAGTCCGTTCAAACTTACGATAAGAGTAATAACAAGTGCTCCTACCGCTACTGCTGTGGCGGTCAAAATGCGACCGAATACCTTTTTAAATTTGTTTTCTACATTTAAATTTCTAAGTTGTTCATCAGAGATACTAAATAGTCCCTTCATGGTAGCCTCCTGCCATAGAATTATGAATCGTTATACAACAAAGTAAGTCTATCATGCTACCATTACCCAAAAAGAAAAAACCTCAAACAACACGATTTAGCATTGTCTGAGGATTTTCTGGTTCCTTTATTTGATAACATCCCTCGTAAGTGAAACTTATCTATTAATCAAAATCAAAGAGGCCTTTGCTTAAGTATCTGTCTCCTCTGTCAGGGAAAACAACTACTATATTTCCCGAAGGAATTTCTTCGGCAAGTTTCTTTGCAGCCGCCAAAGCAGCGCCTGAAGAAGAGCCTACCAAGATACCTTCTTTTCTTGCAAGTTCTCTTGAAGCTTCAAAAGCTTCTGTATCGGTTACTTTAAAAACTTTATCAACCAATGTAATGTCCATTGTATCTGCTATAAAGTCATTTCCGATTCCTTCTATATCATAGTCGGCATGCTCACCGCCTCCGATGATGGAGCCGTAAGGATCTGCCAAGACGCCTACGATGTCTTTGTTTTGCTCTTTTAGATACTTAGTGATACCTGAAAAAGTACCACCGCTTCCCGCTCCCGCTACCAGGTAATCAATCTTACCGTCAAGTTGCTTGTATATTTCAGGTCCCGTGGTCTCATAGTGAGCCAAAGGATTTGCAGGATTGTGAAACTGTTCCATCATAATGGAATCGGGTATTTCTTTTAAAAGCTCCTTTGCTTTTCTTTCTGCTCCAAGCATTCCTTCTTCTCTGCTTGTGTGGATTATTTCGGCACCAAGTGCTCTCATAATCTTCTGCTTTTCAATGGAAAACTTTGTGGGTACGGTAAAAATAACTCTGTAGCCTTTGTTTAATGCGGCTATAGCAATTCCTATACCTGTGTTTCCGGCTGTTGCTTCAATAATAGTGCCGCCCTTTTTAAGCCTTCCGCTTTCTTCGGCAGCTTTTATCATATACTCCCCTACACGGTCCTTAACACTTCCTGCCGGGTTTAAAAGCTCAAGCTTCGCGTATAGATTAACGCCTTCTTTTATTCCTAAATTGTTTAACTTAAGTATAGGTGTGTTACCCACCATTTCGTGGATGCTGTTATATACATCCATAATTACTTATCCTCCTTTTTGGATGCTTTAATTGCCTGCTCTAAGTCAGAAATCAAATCATCGGCATCTTCTATTCCTACAGAAAATCTGATAAGTTCATCCACAATACCTACTTTCTTTCTGATATCCGCAGGTATTGCAGCATGTGTCATGGTTGCAGGATGGCAAACCAAAGACTCAACGCCGCCAAGGCTTTCTGCCAAAGTGATGAGTTTAAGATTTTTAAAGAATTTCTTGTAACAATACTTTTCATTAAGTACAAAGGAAATCATTGCCCCGGCTCCGTCAGCCTGTTTCTTCTGAACTTCATATCCGGGATCTGATTCAAGACCGGGATAGTAAACTTTGCTTACATATCCG
>JAILCK010000135.1 GCA_024680435.1 Lachnospiraceae bacterium | reverse complement strand
TTTCCTGAATTATCAAAGAAAGCATTCTTTTCATTCTTCCAACCCTTAGCGCCTTCAAAATAAGCATTTCCGTTAATCCATACGGGAAGGTGTGAAAAATGGAATTTATCATGCTTCATCATGTTGGGATGTTCTTCTTCCATCTCAAACCAGCTTATCCATTCATCATAGGTAGGATATTCATCAAAACAGTAAGTTCCTACTTTTCTGTTTTCAATCTGCTTTTCTTCGGGCTTTGAATCGTTAGTAAGCACCCAGTCGTCGGAAGGCCACTTCTGAATGAATATGTTATTGTAGAACCTATCGTCTCCGTGAAGAATGGTCATAAAGCCCATTACTTCTGTTCTGTGAGGCATATGGTAGGGAGTATATCTCCAGTGTGTACCGTCTCCAACAAAGGTAAATGCTCCGGCGCAAAGGTTATGAACCATAGCAACACCCTGAGTTGCAATTCTTAATGAAACATCCGACAAAAGAATGTTGTTATCAATAAGTGTGGGACCATGGCTAACCTCTACAAAAATGTCCTGACAGGTCATGCCGCCCTCTAACTGCTTTGCAAATTCGGGACGCTCGTTATCATGAAGAAGATTCTGAGTGATTCTTGTGCCCTGTGCTTCCCAGTCGCACCAAATACCCATTGTGCAATGATGGATGTGGTTTCTTCGCATAATAACGTCTATAGCCGCATGCATCTTGATACCTGCGATTTCAGCACCGCCAAGCTCCATCATGTTGTTTATATGATGGATATGGTTATCTTCGATAATGCTGAATACTCCGCCCATACGGCCGATAATACCGCCCTGCTCGCAGTGGTGAATATTGTTTCTTCTTATGATGTGGCCACCGATTTTCTCTTTAAGCCATCCGTAATACTGGCCTCTGCATACAGAGTCTCTTTCCATCTGAGTGGGGCTCTTTACATGCTGAGTGGTATAGAAATTGCTGTTTTCAGGATCGTAATAACGACCTACGCAAATACCTGCGCACTTACTTCCCCAGATTTCACAATCTTCTATAATCCAGCCTTTGCTCCAGTGAGGAGCTATCATTCCGTCCTGATAAGCTGCGGGAGGAGCCCATGTGGTAGCTGCCTTATTAATGTTAAATCCCGTAACTGTAATGTAGCCTACGCCCTCTTCTTTAGGCATAAAGCATTCACGTCTTACGGTAATTTCGACGTTTTCTTTGTTAGGATCTTTTCCTCCGAAATTTGCATAGAATACAGTCTCATCGGTTTCTTTATCCTGAGAAGCAAACCATTTTCTCTTAGATTTTTCAGGCTCCCATGAACATTCATATACTTTAGCTTCAAGGCACTCCTCGATACTTAAAGCTTCATATAATGCTTCATCATTAAGCCACACGCATCCTGTGTGCTTATTGGGCGTTGCAAAATACCAGTCTCCGTAAACAAGAGTGGTGTAAGGATTGTAATCTTCAAAGATTCCGTTCTTCACTCTTGCGCACCACACATCGCCTTTGTATTTTTCCCACTTTTCAACCTTTTCGGCACCTGTAATGACCGCCTTTAAAGGTTTTTCGCTTTTATATGTAATGCGATTATCTTCAGTGCCTGCATTAATGGGATTTACATTTTCTCTGTAGGTTCCGGGCAAAACCAGAACTTCGTCCCCGGGCTTAGCTATTTTAGCCGCCTCATTAATTCTTTTAAAAGGTAATTCCTTGCTTCCGTTTCCGTCATGCTTTGCATTAGCATCAACATAAATTATCATAAAGACCTCTTTCCGGTAATGCCTTTTATTTGGCACCCACTGATTATTATATATTTTAACCCTTAACGGCTCCTGCCATCATACCTTTTACCAATTTGTCCTGGAAAATGATAAATAAAATTATCATAGGAAGGACGGAAAGTGTTAACACCGCCATGTTTATGGGAATATTAAGGGAATGTTCTCCCTTAAACTGTCCAAGGGCCAAAGGAAGGGTTTTCTTTGCAGGCGTAATAAGGAATGTATTTGCAAAAGCAAATTCGTTCCACATGGAAACACCGTTATAAATTGCAAGCGTGGATAACCCTGACTTTGACAAAGGAAGGATTATCTTAAAGAAGTTTTTAAACTTATTGCATCCGTCAATTTCCGCCGACTCTTCTATTTCCTTGGGTATCGTCTTCATAAATGCCGTTAGGATAAATACAGACATGGGAAGTGCAAATGCAACGTAAGGTCCGATAAGGGAGCCAAGGGAATCGTACAATCCAACGTTTGTTGTAAGTTTAAAGATTGGAATTAAGGTCACGTGCATAGGCACTGACATCATGGCTACTATTGTGGCATAAATAAATGCATTTAGTTTAAACTTCATTCTTGCCAAAGGATATGCCGCGAAAGCAGAAATCGCAAGCATGAGTATAAGGGAAATTGCAACAACAATTACGCTTCGTAAGAAGTATCCAAAGAAACCGTGGGTTACAACTTCAAAATAGTTTTTAAAATACCAAGGATCCGGCAGATGGAAAACCCCTTGTTGAAGCATATCAAACTGCTTTCTGAAAGAGTTAACAATCATAAAGAAAAATGGTGTAAGTGTTAAAACAAGCTGGATAAGCGCAAAGAAAATCGCTATCCCCCATGCAATTTTTGATTTTATTTTTGATTTTTTGTATTCATTCATATCAATAGTCCTCCTTAACTTTAAATACTTTGTTAAAGAGAAGCGCTATAGCCGTAATTAAGATAAACATGCCGGCAGCAACCGTAGAGCCGTATCCCATATTAAATTGCTGGAATGAAAGCTTGTACATGTAGGTAGCCATAAGTTCTGTGGTGCCTGCAGGTCCGCCCTGAGTCATGTTCCAAATCATATCAAAGTATTTTAAGGATCCGATTAAAGACATGGTGCATGCAGTCTTAAAAATAGGTCCCAACAAAGGTATCGCAATATGACGAATGTACTGCCCTCTTGTGGCGCCGTCGATGATTGCGGCCTCATAAATCGTGGTGTCTATATTACCGTAGCCGGCAATAAAGTAAACCATGTAAAAAGGTGTAAACTGCCATGCCATAACACCGATAATGGTGTACAAAGCATTCGGCGCTTTTCCCAAAAGGTCTATGGTGGTTCTTTTACCGTTAATGATTGTGGCAAGAGAAGAAATAAGACCTCCGTTTGTTGCAAGAGCATATACAAACAAGAATGCGATTGCAACAGAGCTCATAAGATATGGCAAAAACCATATGATTTTAAAGAAATTAAACTTTTTTCCACCGGCATCAAGAAAGGTTGCCAAAAGCATACCGATGGGAATCTGTAAAAGAATTGAGAAAACCATTACAATGAGGTTATGTTCAAAAGATTTCCAAAACATCTCATCGTGAAGAAGTTCCTTCCAGTTTCCGAGTCCGTTAAAAATCTTGTCCGCAGATATTCCGTTCCATTTAAATCCGCTGATTGCAAAAGTATCAATAACGGGATAAACAATAAAAATAGCTATAAGTATCAGTGCCGGCAGCAGGAACACTGTTGCTGCTTTGGCCGTACTCCTCGCCTTTGCCCGAGCAAGCCCTATATTTCTACCTTTTTCCATTAAGCTCCTCCTGTTTATTACTGATTACTTAAGAAGCTGCCCGCAGGAGAATCGCTCCTGCCGGCAGCGTTTTAATAGACTTAAGTTAGTAAATCACTTATTATTCAGCCAATGCTTTCTGCATTGCAGCATCCTGTTCTTCACCGATTTCCTTAGGTGTCTTTTCAAGTCCGAAAAGTTCTGTCATGCAGTTTTTGTGAACTTCTGTAACAGATGCAGGTAAGTACTGGTCGTACCAAAGCTGAACGTTTGATGCTTTGAAGAATTCATCGATGATGTACTTATTGTTGGGATCTTCGATGTTTTCGTTAAAGCCCTTGATTGAAGGAACTGTTCCTGCAGCTACCTGAGCGGCGTTGTATGTATCATCGTTAAAGTACTGAGTTGCAAGTACATAGCAAGCATCAAGTAAATCCTGGTCTACTGAACCATCTTCCTTAAAGCAGTTAAATGACATACCCATACCGATTGCAGTACCGATTTCTACGTTCTGAGGAACGCCTGCAGCCTTAGCTTCGGAATCTTCAGGGAAACGGAATACTGAAATATTATCGTTGTACCATTCTTCGTTATCTGCTTTAATACCGCCAACCTGCCATGAGCCGTGAAGCATCATTGCTGCAGATCCGTCGTAAAGAAGCGCTCTGTCCTGGTTATCATCTGCTGAAAGTGAGTTAACACCATCGGGGAAGTATCCCTTCTTAACCCATTCCTGAATCTTTTCACCGGCATAGATGAATGCAGGGCTTGTAAATGAACCGCCGTTTTCCTGGGTGTATGCGGCATCAAATTCAGCATTTCCCGAGTGACGTGCTACAAGGTACATATAGTACATTGAACCTGTCCACTTTGAAGCATTTGCAAGTGTGAAAGGAATAATTCCGTTTGCTTTAAGTGTTTCACATACAGCTTCAAGTTCATCGATTGTTGTGGGAACTTCCAAACCAAGTTCAGCGAATATTGTCTTGTTGTAGAAAATATCGCAGCCTGTAAGTCCGCTGTAAGGAATAGCAAGCATCTTTCCGTCATATGTTGACTGAGCTACAGCTGCGTCAACATATTCGGGATGATCGTACTTTGCATACATTTCTGTAATATCATTTGCATGGCCTGACTTATAGTATTCAGCCATGGGGCCGCCACCCCAGTGGCCATAGATGTTAGGGCACTGACCTGAGCTCATTGCTACGATAAGCTGCTGCTTATATGTATCATTTTGCTGGTGTACCTGATTAACTGTGATGTTGGGATAGTCGGCAGTAAATCTTGCTACTGCAGCTTCCGCAATTGATTTGTTGGGCTCTTCTGTTGAGATGTCCCAAAGAGTGATTGTCAAAGGCTCAGTTGTAAGAACAGGAAGGTTCTTTCCATCAGTCTGCTTTGCAGGAGCCGATGTGTCTGTTGCCTCTGTTGTCTGAGTTTCAGTCTTAGTCTCTGTCTTTGCCGATGCAGGAGCATTTGAAGCGGCGCTGCCGCAGCCTGCAAGCATAGATACTGCCAAAACTGATGAACAAAGAATTGCTAATACCCGTTTTTTCATATCTTTTCCTCCTATTGTTAAATGCTCGATGACTTAATGATAAAAAAGCCATCCCCCTATGAAACAATTAACTGTTCATATCATTTATATACATTATTTCAATAGTCATTTTCTTGCACATAATTGCTTTACACCGTACCAAAATTGCTATTTTAAATGTACAACTTGTTTAAATATATATTTATGTTAAATTTGTGCTATAGCAAAATGCTAAATAATAGTGTATATTCAAGCCGTAAATATGGTATATTGTCTAGTAAAATTATAGGTAAAATTTTACCTTCTGTATTTTAGTTAAAAATCATGGCAATTTTTAACCTATAGGTGGGCTAAATATGAAAAGTGAATTAACATATGTAAAAGGAGCAAGGGAAAGCATCAGGCATAAGATAAACACCAATATAAGGATGTTTATAAACAGGCTTCATTCAGATTTTCCGCCTCATTGGCATACAGACATCGAGATCATCTGCCCGATGGAAGCTCCATACAACGTGATATGTTCCAATCAGAAATATTTTGTGGATATAGGAGACATTCTATTAATATGTCCTGCCGTACTTCACGAAATCTTCTCTCCCACACCGGGAGCAAGACTTTATATTCAGGCAGACTTTTCGGGCATAGTTTCTTTAAAAGAATTGGACAAAGCGTTCAGGTTAATGTCTCCCGCCCTTCACATAAAGAAAAAAAGCTGCCCTAAGGATGTATATGAAAAGCTTTTTGATTACATAGGAAGAATCAAGGAATTATACTTTGGCTCACAAGCCGCCGCTTCTTCAAACATCGAACCTTTTGATGAAAATGTAACTGCCTTTACGGAGTTAGACCCCTTCGGAGAACTTGAAATATATTCAATCTTAATGGAGTTCATCGCGTATTGCGCCAAAAATATAGGGCTGTTTATAGGTTCTGATTCCGTTACTCCTTTAAATACCTTTAAAAACAGCATTTCTCTTAGTAATGTATGCGCCTATATTTCAGAGCATTTTACGGAAAACATATCATTAGAGAGCGTGGCATCATACGCGGGATTCAGTAAGTATCATTTTGAAAGAATATTCAGTGACTACACAGGGGTAACCTTTTATCAGTATCTTCAGCAAATGAGAATAAACTATGCCCAGACTCTTCTTTCAAATCCTGAGCTTTCTATAACAGACATTTCTTATCAAGCGGGATTTGCAAGCAGCGCAGCCTTCACAAGAGCTTTCAGAAAAAGTACGGGATACCCGCCGTCACAATTTAGAATGTTAAACGAAGTAAGGCACCCCCTTCCCGCAAATCCTCATTTTGCAAAATATAATAAAGCTACCGTATGAAAAAAGGCTATCCGTTTCCGGATAGTCTTTAATTCTTTTTTGCTATATATACTCTTTTAATATATCCAATGCAGGCCTTATGTCCTCGGTTTCTATCTTACTGCAGGATAATAAAACAGCATCTTCCCCTTTTGAATCTTTAATAAGGCTAAGCTTAACGGGGCATTTACTTAGCTTTTCCAAATTAAGCTTGTCCTTTGGCTTAAACCCTACTTCCATTCCACTATCTCCCAAAAAGACCCTTCCCATATTCTTAAACTCTTCGTTTATGATATTGACCATGGTTTCTCTCTTGCCTTCATAGTATCTTTTTGTTTTCTTTATGTGTCTGTTTAAGTGTCCATCCCTTAAAAATTGGGCCAACGCTATCTGCTCCGTTACGGAAGCGGTTTGATTGTAAAGCTTTTTAATGCGCTTATACTCTGA
>JAILCK010000099.1 GCA_024680435.1 Lachnospiraceae bacterium | reverse complement strand
GAAGTGATTTCCTGCGGTATCTTAGGAATGATTCTTTTATTTGCTTTAAATAAATACAGAGATAAAATTTTTAGGCAATAAACAAATTACCAAGGTCGAAATAATGAAAGCTCGTGGCTTAAAACCACGAGCTTTTAATTTACTTTTCTTTCTTTATTATTGTGATAGGAATGATTGCAAGTATTGCAACGATTGCAGCCGCCATAAACAAAGAGTAAGGAGGCACAAAATCGTTTCCGTTTAAGCCCATGGCATCAAGCCCTAAGATAAGCGAAATAATCGGTCCCACAATCATGGGGATCAAAACCGTAAAGCACATTCTCACGCCCTGAAGTCTTCCTTCACATCCCTTGGGAATATGGTCCTGGAAGTTTGCGTTAAAGGCTCCTATCAAAGAAAGGATGCCGCCCATCATTAATGAGCCGCCACCATATAATAAAAGGTTTCTTAAGCCTCCCTCTGCAAACTGAAGACTATAGAAAGATAAAATTCCCACAACAGTCATTAAAAGAAGGGGCACATAAAAGCCTTTTCTTCCATGCTTATCAAACATGAATCCGAATATTCCCGTAAGGATTGCAGAACAAACAATTATTACCGCCATGGGAATAACAAACATGTCTCCAAGCTTTAATGTAACAATCAAAAAGTTAATTAAATAAGAAAAGAAAGTCTGCTGAGAAATACCGATAAGGCAGGCTCCAAGAAGCGTCACATATAAAATCTTATTATTCTTAACGGTTTCTTTTTTAAATCCGTAAAAAATTTCTTTGACATCAAGACTGTTACCCAAGGCCTTAACATCTTTTGCATCTTTAATCAAAATTAAAGCAAGAATGCCCGCAAGCAAAGGAATTATGCCGATTACCACAAAGAACAATGCATTGCTTTCGTTGGCACTGTTATAAAGGCTTCCAAGGCCCACAAACACGATAACCACGGCAATTACGGGTAGGATTGATAAAATACCGTTTATTCTTCCTCTGTTTGTATCGTCCGTATTGTCTGCTACCCAGGCATTAAAGGCTGCATCGTTTGAAGTAGAGCCCGCAAAGGTCATGATACAGTCAAATAAGACTATAAGTACTGCGGTAAGAAACAACTTTGAACCATCCACCTTCATAGGAAGGATTGCAAAAAGCATGATTGTAAAGCCCCAGAAGATGTATCCAAATGAAATAAAAGGTTTTCTTTTCCCTACCTTATCAGACCAGGCGCCCGCAAAAATCGTGGTGGCAGTTGCAGCAATTGCCGACAAAATAACCATCCATGTGGTAACCCAGTAAGACATGTCGCTTCTTCCTGAATTTGCAAACACGTCCTGGGCAAAGGTGGCAAAATACATGTTTTCAACTATCCACGCTATCTGCCCGATAAGTCCAAAGAAAATGGCGCTAAACCATATCCTGCCTCCAAGAGGCGTAACCTTTTTTTCACTTCCCATAAAAATACCCTCCGTTTTTAAAATACTAAAGGAGCCTTAAAAAAAGCTCCTTTTATGTTTCTCTATATATGATTGTATATCTCTTGAACGGTAGGTGCAATGTCTTTTACGCCTGCTTCAATCAAAGATTCTTTGGTCCCGAATCCGTATAAAACGCCGATACAGTCAATGCCCACGTTTTTGGCGCCTTCTGCGTCAAACTTTGTATCACCGATCAAAACAACTTTTGATTTATCGGGATTATTAAAAGCTTCAAGGGCATAATTTAAAACGTCTGTCTTTGTGGTGCGTTTTCCGTCAAGAGTGGCTGCCGCAATTACATCAAAGATTCCGTTCATTCCAAACTTATCTAAAATCGGAATCGTAAACTTTTCGGGCTTACTGGTGGTAAGTGCAAGCTTTCTTCCGCTTTCTTTGATTTTTAAAAGCACATCCTTTATTCCTTCATAAGGAACGTTTTCAAACAAGCCGATTTTATTGTAGTATTCGCGATAAGAAGCTGTTGCTATTTTTATTTCTTCATCACTTAAGTTCCAGAAGGTTTTAAAGGAATACTCGATGGGAGGTCCCATGCATTTTCTCATATTTGATCTGTCTTCTTCTATTCCAACGCTCTTTAAAGCAATCTGAATTCCTTTTGACACACCTTCAAAAGAATCGGACAATGTTCCGTCCAAATCAAAAAACACGTAATCGTACATATATAAACTCCAAACTTTTAATTAAATATAAGACTCTGTAAAACATTAGAAAGAGTTTCTTCTAAGTTAAGGCCGTCTTCAGAAACAGTTATGTCTGCATACTTTTCGTAAAGAGGGGTTCTCTCTTCATATAGGGATTTAAGAGTCTGTCCGTCTTTTAAGACAACACCTCTTCCCTTTAAGTTTCCAAGCCTGTTGTTTAAGTCGTCAAAGTTAAGCTTTAAATAAACCACCTTACCGATGGACTTTAAATGCTCCATTGCTTTTTGAGAATAAACCACGCTTCCGCCGGTAGCTATAACGGTACGCTCCGCTTCAATTTCGGCATTGACTTCTTCTTCAACTTTTAAGAAACCGTCAACTCCGTCTTCTGCTATTATCTCTTTTAAAAGACGCTTCTCTCTTTTTTGAATCAAGAGATCCGCGTCCACAAATTCAAATCCAAGTTCCTTTGCAAGCACAACACCCAAGGTGCTTTTCCCAACACCGGGCATGCCGATTAGTACAATGTTTTTATCAGACATATTTTTTCTCCAAATCAAA
>JAILCK010000092.1 GCA_024680435.1 Lachnospiraceae bacterium | reverse complement strand
TTTATTTACGATACTAATAATTTAAGCAATGTATCTGTTTTATTAAAAAACGGAGAGGAAATAAATGTTTATGATTCCGGTGCCTACTCGATTAATGAGCAGTATTACAGAACGGATAAATATGAGCTCCCCGATGATTTGATGGGAAAATATGAGCTTAAAGATTTTGAAGCTATTAAAATCGGAGATGTTGTGATTCCTTTTGGAGCATAAAGATAAGTCTCTTGCCAAATAGGCAAGAGACTTTTATTTTTATTATTTTGAAGCGTAAAGCTCAATGATATTTAAAATGATTTCAACGGCCTTATCCATTTGGTTTACGCCACAGCATTCGTAAACGCCGTGATAGTTGCAGCCGCCTGTTCCAAGGTTTGGACAAGGAAGACCTTCGTAAGAAAGTCTTGCTCCGTCTGTGCCGCCTCTGATTGGAACATCCACAGGTGTAAGCCCTGCTTTCTTAATGGCTTCTTTGGCATTATCGATTAAGTGCATGTGAGGCTTAATCTTTTCAAGCATGTTATAGTAGGAATCTTTAATTGTAAGAGTAAGAGTACCTTCCCCGTACTTTTTGTTAAGAGTATCAACAGCTTCTTTTAATATCTCTTTCTTTTCTTCAAAAAGCTTAAAATCATGGTCTCTTATAATATAGCTTGCCTTAGCGCTTGAAACGGTTCCGGAAATGGCATGAAGATGGAAGAAACCTTCGTACCCTTCGGTGTGCTCGGGGCGCATCTTTTCGGGAAGAAGAGAATTTAATTCCATTGCTACAAGTGAAGCATTCACCATTACATCCTTTGCAGAGCCGGGATGAACGGATACGCCTTTAACTAAAATATCAGCGCTTGCTGCGTTAAAGTTTTCATATTCAAGCTCGTTAACGATTCCGCCGTCAACGGTGTACGCAAATTCAGCCCCAAATCCTTTAACATCAAAGAAATCAGCGCCTTCACCTATTTCTTCATCGGGAGTAAAGGCTACCCAAAGTTCTCCGTGGGGGATGTTTTCACTGATTATTCTTTCAAAAGCAGTCATGATTTCCGATACGCCTGCTTTATCGTCAGCGCCAAGAAGAGTGGTGCCGTCTGTTGTGATAAGTGTATCTCCGAAATAGTTCTTTAATTCGGGGAATCTTTTAACGCTTAAAACGTCTTTGGTACCGCTTAAGATGATGTCTTCACCCTGATAATTTTCATGAAGCTCCGGCTTTACATCTTTTCCCGATGCTTCGGGAGATGTATCCATGTGCGCGATAAATCCAAGTTTTGTTGCATTTTCAAATCCGGGTGTAGCGGGAAGATATGCATAAACATAAGCCTGATCCGTTACCCTTGCGTCCTTAAGGCCAAGAGACGTAAGCTCTTCTTTTAACATATTTGCCAAGTTAAATTCGCCCACAAAGCTTGGATGAAGGCCTGATTCTTCGCTTGATGTGGTGTGAACTTTAACATAATTTAAAAGTCTTTCGTAAGCTCTCATTTTTATTTCCTTTCACATTTCTATAGACATAAAATTAGTCTCAAAGAGGATTATATATTATTATCTAAGTTTTTTACAGTTTTATTGTCATATTTATTACTTTTGTGGTAAAATCTATTGTATAGTATTGGAGGAAAAATTATGAATGCCGGAGTAATCGTTGCAGTAGCTGTATTTGCTGTGGTAGCGCTTATAGCCGTTATCGTGGCAGTTGTTGTCGTTTCCTCAGTTTCTTCAGTAGAAACAAGAGATAAAGAGGGCGAAAGAGAGTAATAATGATTTATGATAAGCAGGCCTATGGTCTGCTTAGTTTATTAATTGAGGGATACTATAATGCCCATATGGAGATAAAAATATGGATAATGTAATTACTTATATTAAATTCAGAGGCGATTTATCCTTAAAGCAATTTCCCCTTAACGAAATAGATGCCATGATTTTTACGCTTATTTCAGGCTTTGATTTTGAAGGGCTTTTTGAGGGCAAAACAACAATTTCGGAACTTAATAAAAAATATGTGGAAAGAAACATTCACGATACGCTTGATGACGAGCTTGAGCAAAAGGAAGACATTCTTTCAATGTGCGCAAATTCAGCTCGCTTTAAAGATGTGATAGTTTCAGACTACCTTAAAGAAATAAGCGATGAAGAAGAAAAGACCTTCTACGGCATGTGCTTTTACATTTCAAAAAAAGAAGCCGTAGTGACCTTCAGAGGAACGGACGGAAGCCTTCTTTCATGGAAAGAAAATTTTGTGGGCATTCACACATTTCCTAACGCAGGCCATTATACGGCTTTAAAATACCTAAACACAATCCTAAAGAGACGCTTTTTAAAAGTGTATGTGACGGGACATTCAAAGGGCGGTAACTTGGCTCTGTACTCATCCATATTTGCGGATGAAAGGTTAAAGAAAAAAATAAAGCAGGTGTACGTTTATGATGCGCCGGGCTTTATAGATGACTTAAAAGAAAACTTAGGCTTCCTACAGATTAAAGACAGAATAAAAGCTTTTATCCCCGTAAACAGCATAATTGGAAGGCTCATGATCCCTCCTTGCGAGCCGATAATCGTTAACGCTTTCGGCCCGGGGCTATATCAGCATGATGTTTTTAACTGGGAGGTTTCTTTTAACTCACTTGAAAGGATGGTTGGCACCACCGAGTTTAGCGACGACGTTTCAAAGCAGATTAACGACTGGATTGATTCTATTCCCATGGATGAAAGAAAACGTGTGGTTGATGAATTTTTCGGTGTATTTTCAAAAAACGGCATAAATCATATAAACGATATGCTTCATGTGGACTTTAAAAAGGTTATAAGCTTAATTAAGTGCTTAACAAGCCTTTCTTCAGAAAACAGAGAACTTTTGGGGCTTATCATTAAGCAGATTCGAAATGCAAAAAATTCTTAGCCCATTAATTTGATTTTAATATCTTCTTGCTATCATAAGAATCGTCCCGTAAGGGATAATAAAAATTTGGGATAAGCCCAAGGCAAGGAGAAAAAATGTTTAAAGAAGCGAAGGATTTAAAGAGCATTATTTCGGGAATGTTGCTGGTAGGCGGGTTCATGGTATTCATTCTTTCAGCGGGAATGAGTATTTTCTAGGGTAAATATTAAATGATACTATTTAAGCTCGCTTCATAATGAAGCGGGCTTTTATAGTTTTAATATAGAAAATAGTACTATGGTACTTTCTTTTTTCTTAAAAACCATATACAATGTAAAAAGAGGGTATAAAAATGGGAGACGAAAAGACTATCGAGGAAATCGTCGATTTGTTGGATAATTTTTCAAAATCGGAAACTTCGCGCATGAAGGTTAAAGTGAGCGAAGAATTGCCGGATGGTACATTAATAAGAGAATATCATCACGGCCGATGTGACATCAAAAGTCCTTTTGCAAAGGGCACACCTTTTGATGTTTTGGAAGATAAACGATGATTTTGACTAAGAGTGAGAATAAAATGTCTTAGGGGGCTTAGGCATGAAATTTTTACGAGGGATAGCATACACCATTATAGCGTTTTGTATGGCGGGAGTTGCCACCATTGTTATTTATGCTGCAAAGAATGACGGAAAGACAGTTCAATTGGTAGATGAATCCGTTCCGAAGGAAGTTGTAATTGAGGGCGGAGAGGTCACCATCAGTGATGTGCTTGATGCCGCAGGCGTCATTATTTCTGATGCTAAGGATGATGTTGTGGGAGCGATAACAGCGCCCATTCAGACTCAAGGCACAAAGACAACTGATGTTTCCGAGAATAATTCAGGCGAAATCTCTTATGATGAAATTGTAAGGCTTCAGGAAAGAGAAGCCTTGGACGAACAAAAGGCATTGGTTAAAGAATCCAATGAGAAAAACGGAATCGTTACGTCCACGTCTACATCAACATCAGCAAAAGAAGAAAACAAAAAAGATTATGACTACGTAGTGAATAAGACCACAAAACTTATTCACAGAAAAGGCTGCCTTTTAGAGCCTAACGGAGATAATGCAATTTACTATGAAAAGTTATCCGACGCCATAAGTGCCGGATATAAAGAGAAGTGTACCGTTTGCTCACCTTGATTGCTTTACGTTAATTGCCGAGGGTTATACTTGCAGAAAGAAAACATCTACAAGGAGAAAAACAAGTGGAACAACTTACCGGCAAAGAAATGGATATATTGGGAGAAATCGCCAATATCAGCATGGGAAATGCAGCAACAACACTTAGCTTAATGGTTAACCATGTAGTTAACATAACAACACCTCGCGTTGAGGTTATAAACAGAAGTGCAGCGCTTGATGACTACGAAAAGACATGTTTGTTCGTGCAGATTCATTATATAAAGGGCTTAACCGGCAATAACCTTTTCATCCTTAAAGAAAGAGATGTGGTATGCATGGCCGACCTTATGATGGGAGGTCCCGGTAAGACTGAAGGTGAAATCGGAGAGCTTGAGCAGAGTGCCATTTCCGAAGCCATGAACCAGATGATGGGTACTAGTGCTACATCAATGGCTACAATGATCGGTATTCCCGTTGATATTTCCACACCTGAAGTTAACACTATCGATGTTGAAAGTATCAAGGTTTTTGAAAAAATCTTTGAAAACAATCAGGATTTGTTTGTAAAGGTTTCTTTCAGGGTTGATGTTGAAAATCTTATTGATTCCACAATGGTTCAGTTATACCCCGTAGATTTTGCAAAGAACATGTGTAAAGTCTTCATGATAAACAAGGGTGAGACCGTATAATCAAGTAAAATGTTTAAGGCAGGAAATATATATTTCCTGCCTTTTATGTGTGTTGCGGGCATTCGCTTTTTGATATATACTGATTTGGTAATTTGATTTGGAGAAAAAATATGTCTGATAAAAACATTGTACTAATCGGCATGCCCGGTGTTGGGAAAAGCACCTTGGGTGTTGTGCTTGCAAAGGAACTTGGATTTGAATTTGTGGACGCGGATCTCTTGATTCAAAAAAG
>JAILCK010000088.1 GCA_024680435.1 Lachnospiraceae bacterium | reverse complement strand
AAGCTATATTGATAAAGAGCACTTGGCAGGCAATCAGGATAATCTATACACCATGATTGGCCTTTCTCAATCCGTTAAAGAGAGGGATTTCTCTTTGCAGGTGATTGCCTCTCAAAGAGAAAACTTAAATGTGATTTCTTACTGGTATCCTACTGCTGCGGACCTTAACAAGGTGGATTGGGACAGCATTAAGTATGTGCTCATTGAGCATGGCGCAAATGATTATTTAAACGGTGTGCCACTTGATAATAGTAAGGATAAATATGATCCTTACACCTTCGCAGGAGCACTTAGAACTTCCATTGAAAATGTGCAAAAAGGTGCACCAAATGCCAAGATAGTGCTTGTGACCCCTATTTATATGAATCCTTGGGGGCTTTCAGGTGATTGCTATGAGGCAGACTATGGTGGAGGACTCCTTGAAGCATATGTGGAAAAAGAAAAAGAAGTGGGAAAAGAGTATGGCCTAATGGTTATAGACAATTTCCATGACCTTCCAATAGACAAAGAAAACTACGAAGAATACATTCCCGGTGGACTTCATGCGGATGACGACGGCTTTGAACTTATAATTCAAAATATTTTAAAGTACTTGCGCGAGGATAATGAAAATAATTAACGAGCTTTTTGAAAAACTAAATATGAGACTTTCAAAAGCTCAAAAGACAGGCTTTGTTGCAACGCTGATTTTTGGCCTCATTGCCCATATGCCGGCGCTTGTGATGGATGCTCCAAACCATGACGGCCTTGCAAGCGTGTACTTTGATCAAAACATGATAACTTCCGGAAGATGGTTTTTGGGAACTGCCTGTGGCATTTCAAGCTTTTATTCCCTTCCTTGGCTTATCGGTGTTTTGTCGATTATATATCTTTCAATTACTGCGTTGTTCTTAATTAAGCTTTTAAATGTGGATAATTCCGCAGTGGCAGCCTTTGTTGGTGGATTACTTATCACATTTCCTTCAATAGCATCAAACTTTGCCTATGCATTCACTATGGACGGGTATATGCTTGGAGTATTGTTCGCAGTTTTGGCTGTATACTTTGTTGATAAGTTTAAATTTGGATTTTTAATCGGAGCCTTATTCCTTGCTTTAAGCATGGGCACCTATCAGGCATACTTACCAATCGCTATTTTGCTTAGCGTATATATGGTGCTGTTAGTATTTAAATCAAAAATAACACCCAAAGAAAAGATTCTTAGCGCCCTTAACTACGTATACATGGGGGTTATCGGAGCCGCTACTTATTATGTGATTCTGAATATCCTTTTAAAGATTCAGGGAAAGGTTCTTGATACATATCAGGGCATTAATTCAATGGATGGCCTTGAAAAGGCAGGGCTTTTATCATCTTTGAAAGTTATATACAAAGATTTCTTTGTGTTTTCCATAAAGGGAAATGTGCTTTTTAATAACGCGATTTCCTTAATAGCACTTTTGCTTATCGTGATTCTTTTCTTGGCGGCTTTGATTATAGATGCCAAGAAAAACGGGCTCTTTAAGTCAGTATGGTTTTACATTTGCTTAGCGATAACGGGTGTTTTACTGCCTGTATTTACAAACGCTATTTTGCTTGTGTCAAAAGATGTAACCTATCATCTTTTGATGAGGTATCAATGGGTATTTTTAGAGATTATGCTGGTAGCCTACACATTTAATGTGTTTAAAGAAAACCATGTTTCTTTAAAGCCTATAGTAAGTAAGGTCACAAGTGTGGCGCTTTTAATTTCCACATTCTTACTTTGCTTTAATAACATAGTTACCGACAACATAGGATATTCAAATCTTCAAAAGAAGTACGAAAAGACCTATGCTTATTGCTTAAGGCTTGCAGACAGAATCGAGCAAACTGAAGGATACTTCCCGGGAATCCCGATTTATATGATTGGCGTAGTGGGAGATGACAATTTCCCTGTAACAGATATTACTTCAAATGTTACAGACCACATGATTGGAATTTACGGGGACTGGCTTCTTTATACACCTGAAAATTACGGATATTTTTATAAATACTATATGGGCATTACCTTTAACTTTTTAAAGCCCTCT
>JAILCK010000005.1 GCA_024680435.1 Lachnospiraceae bacterium | reverse complement strand
TAAAAGATAGTTTTAAGATAGAGGTTAGTAATGACAAGGATCAACAAAAAAGAAATTTCTCGCGACATGAAAGCGTATGCGGAAGACATTTTAAACTCTAAAAATTTTATTGAAAGCGAAAACAATATTCAACATTCCGATGTAACGGTAAGAAAGCATTGCTTAAAGGTGGCATTTTTAAGCATGTGGCTTAATAGAAGATTTAACGTAAAGTGTAATGAAAAAGAGCTTACACGAGGCGCGCTTTTGCACGATTTCTTTCTTTATGACTGGCATGCGCCCGAGCACTGCGGACTTAAGAATCTTCACGGTTTTAAGCATCCGGGGATTGCTTTAAAGAATGCATCTAAAGAATTTACTCTTACGGAAAAAGAAAAGAATATCATTTCTTCTCATATGTGGCCCCTTACCTTAAGGCACATGCCTAAGTGCAGGGAAGCCTGGGTGGTGACCGCAGCAGATAAATATATTTCAACGGTGGAATCTTTAAGGCTCCACAAACTTCCTAAACTAATAAGAGTAAAGGTAAGGGCATAAGTATTGGGTAAGATAGTTTATATTATGGGGAAAAGCTCAACGGGAAAGGATACAATCTTTAAAGAGCTTATAAGAAAGAACGCGTTTAACTTTAAGACGATAGTTTCTTATACCACACGTCCTATAAGAGAAGGCGAAAAGGACGGGCAGGAATATTTCTTTACCGATGAAGCGGGCTTTAACAAGCTTAAAGATGAAGGCAAGGTAATAGAAGATAGGTGCTATAACACTATTCACGGTCCCTGGAGATACTTTACAGTAGATGACGGTCAGATAAACGATAGGGATAATTACATTACCATAGGTACCCTTGAGTCTTACGTTAAAATCTGTGAATACTACGGAAACAATAGGATAATACCTGTACTTGTGGAGCTTGATGACGGAGTGAGGCTTCAAAGGGCTTTAAATCGCGAAAAGAAACAGGATAAGCCTAAGTATGAAGAAATGTGCAGAAGGTTTTTAGCAGACTCTGCGGATTTTAGTGAAGAAAAGATTCAAAGCGCCAAGATTAAAAGACGCTTTTACAATAACGAGTTAAATGTTTGTTTACAAGAAATTGAGGATTACATACACGAAAATATGGAGTAGCGTATGGACGTTAAGATCAATCAGATAACTCAATCAGGGCAAATTCAGAATGTGACAAATGTTCAGAAATCAAGCGAAGAGTTTAAGTTTATGCTCATGAGCAAGATTTCCGAAGAAGATTTGCAGGCACGCTTAACTTCTTTAATGGAAGAAATTACCATGCAGGGCGAGCGCATATCAAAGAAAAAAGACATAAAGGATATGCGTAGATACAGAAGCCTCATTAAAGATTTTATGAATGAGATAGTGTCTCGCTCCCATGCCTTTTCAAGAGAGAATTTCTTAGACAGAAAGGGACGGCACAGAGTATACGGTATCATTCGTCTGATAGATGAAAACTTAGACGAGCTTGCCCAAGAATTAATGAAAGAACAAAAGGATAATATTTCCATCCTTCAAAAAATCGGGGATATAAGAGGTTTGATTTTAGATATCTTTACCTAAAGACAGGGGTAATATGCTAAGCTTTAACGACATTTACGGCCAGGAACATATTAAAGACCACCTTAAACGGGCCATTGAACTTGACAAGGTATCTCACGCTTACATAATAAGCGGAGAAAAATATTCGGGTAAAGAATTTATTGCCCGAATTTTTGCTGCAGCTTTGCTTTGTGAGTCTGAGGGTGAAATTCCTTGCGGAAAGTGCCATAGTTGCAGGCAGGCTCTTGAAGACAATAATCCCGATATTATATACGTCACTCATGAAAAGCCGAATGTGATAAGCGTAGATGACATACGTACTCAGATAAATTCAGATATTAATATAAAGCCCTATGCGGGTAAAAAGAAAATATATATTGTAAACGAAGCTGAAAAAATGAATCAGCAGGCTCAAAATGCTTTATTAAAGACCTTTGAAGAGCCTCCCGAGTATGCGGTTATCATGCTTTTAACCACAAATACGCAAGAGCTTCTTTCTACAATAATAAGCCGTGCAATCACTCTTAACATGAGGCCTGTCAGCGATGATATTATTAAAGGGTACCTCATGAGAGAAAAGAAGGTTCCCGATTATAAGGCCGATATTTGTGTAGCTTTTGCCAGAGGAAATCTTGGGAAAGCCGCAATGCTTTCGGAAAACGAAGAGTTTGATGCCTTAAGAGACAGCGTCATAAACCTTTTAAAGCATATAAAAGACATGGAGTCTTGGAAAATATCCGGGGCTGTAAAAGAAATGAGCGAAAAGAAAACGCAAATTTCAGATTACCTTGATATTATGCTTGTATGGTTTAGAGATGTGCTTTTATATAAAGCTTGCAAGAACTCAAATAACTTGATTTTTACGGAAGAGTTACAGTATATTAAAAAGGTGTCGGAAGCAATGTCTTATGAAGACATTGAAGATGTCATAAATCAATTGGAAATAGCAAGAAAACGTTTAGATTCAAATGTTAACTTTGATCTTACGATGGAACTACTGTTGCTTAATATACAGGAGAAGAATAGATGACGAAAGTTGTAGGTGTTCGTTTCCGAGAAGCCGGTAAGGTATATTACTTTGCTCCCGGAGACTTAGAAATTAAAAGAGATGACCACGTTATTGTAGAAACAGCTCGTGGTATGGAATACGGTACTGTTGTGCTTGGCGTTTGTGAAGTGGAAGATGAAAAGATCATCCCCCCTTTAAAAGGCGTTATCAGAGTTGCCACAAAAGCAGACGATGAAAGAGAAGCTACAAACAGAAGGAAAGAACAGGAAGCATTGCCCATTTGTAAAGAAAAGATTGAAAAGCGCAATCTTCCCATGAAGCTTATAAACGCAGAATATACCTTTGATAACAATAAGATTCTTTTTTACTATTTTAGTGACGGACGTGTGGACTTTAGAGAGCTTGTAAAGGATTTGGCAGCAGTCTTCCACACACGTATCGAAATGAGACAGGTAGGTGTAAGAGACGAAGCAAAGTTAAGAGGAGGCATCGGTATCTGCGGACGCCCTCTTTGCTGTAACACCTATATGGCGGATTTCCAGCCTGTTTCCATTAAAATGGCTAAAGAGCAAAACCTTTCTTTAAATGCCACAAAGATTTCAGGTGTATGCGGCCGTCTTATGTGTTGCTTAAAGAACGAGGAAGAGACATATGAAGAATTAAACCGTAACCTTCCAAATGTAGGCGATGAAGTTACAATCAACGCCGAGGGAAGAAAAGGTCAGGTTCATTCCGTAAACGTGTTAAGACAGATTGTTAAAGTAATCGTTGAAGAAGACGATGAAAAGGAACTTAAAGAATATAAGCCCGAAGAACTTACCTTTAAGAAGCGTAAGAACAAGAAGCTCGAACTTACCGAAGAAGAAAAGAGAGAGCTTGAAGGCTTGGAGAATTAAGTATTGGATATAAAGCTTAAAGAAAACGAGCGAATCGATGATTTGGAGCGAAACAATTTAAAAATCATTCAAGACCCAAAAAGATTTTGCTTTGGGATGGATGCGGTTTTGCTTTCAGGTTTTGTGCATGTAAAAAAAGAAGCCAAAGTGTTGGACCTTTGTACAGGCACAGGAATTATTCCGATTTTGCTTTCGGCTAAAACGGATGCAAGCCACATAAGTGCACTTGAAATCCAGGAAGATTCAGCCGATATGGCAAAAAGAAGTGTGCTATTAAACGATCTTCAAGATAAAATAGATGTGGTTATAGGGGATGTAAAAGAAGCGGATAAATACTTTAAAAAGGGTTCTTTTGACGCAGTTACCTGTAATCCCCCCTATATGATAGGAAAACACGGGCTCACAAACCCCGATGATTCGCTTGCCATAGCAAGGCATGAAATAAAGTGTACCTTTGATGATGTAGCTAAAAATGCCGCAAGCATGCTTAAAAGCGGCGGAAGCTTTTTCTTGGTACATAGACCCTTTAGGCTTGCAGAAATATTTGCAACCCTTCAAAAGTACAAGCTGGAGCCTAAAAGGATGCAACTTATATACCCCTTTGTAGATAAAGAGCCAAACATGGTTTTAATTGAAGCCGTAAGAGGCGGACGCTCAAGGATGGAAGTTTTAAAACCGTTAATTATTTACAAACAACAGGGAGTATATACTGATGCCATATATGATATATATGGTTATTGACAAACAAATAAAGAGCACCTATACTTGGCTTAAACAAAGAGAAAGAGAACTAAAAGGAGAAACAAATGTTAGACAGAATTATTGAGATTATCAACGAGCAGCTTAATATTGATGATGCAGTAATTACAGAAGAAACATCTTTCAAGGATGATTTGGGAGTTGATTCTTTAGACTTGCTTGAATTGGTTATGGCATTTGAAGAGGAATACAATATCGAACTTAACCCTGAAGAGTTGGAAGGAATTCAGACTGTAGGGGACGTAATGGACTACATTAAGAAGTATACAGATCAGTAAGGCAAATTAATGGCTCCGGCGAATTGCCGGAGCTTTTTTTGTATGGCGACGAGCCAAAGTTAAAACTTTACTAAAAGTGGAGGTGTTATTGAGATGTGGAACGATTGGTTGACTATAGGTAAGTTTACAATTCACGGATACGGAGCATGTATCGCAATCGGTTTGCTTATGGCTCTTTGGATGTCTACAGTTAGAGCTAAGAAAAGAAACATGAGTGAAGATATTTGCTACGGAATAGTATTTTGCGCGGCAATCTTTGGATTTTTATCTGCAAAGATAATGTTTTGCATAGTGGAATGGAGGGCATTTTTACAAGACCCATGGGCTTGCCTTTCATCAAGCGGATTTGTGGTATTTGGCGGTATAACAGGCGGAAGCCTTGCGATAGTCATCTATTGTCTTATAAAGAAAGCTAATGCTTTGGATTATTTAGAGCTTGTGGTTCCTTCCGTTGCATTGGCACAGGCCTTTGGGCGCCTAGGTTGCTTTATGGCGGGATGCTGCTACGGAAGACCTACCGATTCGCCTATCGGCATAGCTTTTTCACATTCGGATTTTGCACCAAACGGAGTAAAGCTTATCCCCACACAGCTCATTTCATCTGTGGGTAACCTTATAAATATGTTCCTTCTTTTGTGGATTGCCAAAAACACAAAGAAAAGAGGAACGGTTCTTGCTTGCTATGTAATCTTTTACAGCATAGGACGTTTCTTTGTGGAAATGCTTAGAAACGATGAGAGAGGAAGCGTTGGAAGCCTTTCAACTTCTCAGTTTTACGGCATTTTCTCATTAATTATCGGCCTTGGTATTTTTGTCTGGGCAATGACACACAAGGAAAAAGAAGTTGAAGCTGTAGCTTTAGAGGAAGAAAAGAATGAAGAGGTATAGAAGAGAAGACGAAGTGTCTTATGCCCTTGGCATAACACTTACCTTTGAACTTTTAAAGTTTTCTCCTGAATACGCAACAAAAGTATATATTCACTCCCAGATGCAAAGAGGAGAGTCCTTTGACAAGCTTTCATCCCTTTGTAAAGAGTTAAAGATTCCCATGGAGTTTTCTGACAAGCCCTTTAACATCTTGTCTCAAAAAGAAAACTGCTTTTGCATAGGCGAGTTTAAGAAGTTTGACCGCCCTGTTAGTAAAGGCGCAAATCATGTGGTGCTTCACAATCCTTCAAATGCGGGAAACATGGGAACTATCATGAGAAGTGCGGCAGGATTTGGAATCACAGATTTAGTTATAATCACTCCTGCTGTAGACCACTTTGATCCCAAGACCGTAAGAGCATCAATGGGTGCACTGTTTCACTTAAACATCAGCGTATTTTCTTCATTTGAAGAATACAAAGAGCAATACGGAAACAGAGAAATGTATCCATTTATGTTAAAGGCTAAAAAGAAGTTATCAGAGCTTAAAGTAAAAAAGCCTTATTCCCTTATATTCGGAAATGAAGCAACGGGCCTTCCCGATTCATTCCTTAATGAGGGCACAAGCGTAATCATATCTCATTCAAACAGAATAGATTCTTTAAACCTTCCTATAGCGGCGAGCATAGCCCTATATGAAGCGACAAAAGAAGATTTTTAAGAATTTAAGATTCTATGCAAACCTAACACCGTGTTAATATAGTATCGGTACTATAAGTTGAAAGGTGAAAGGTGAGCATGGAATCTTTTGTTATATTTGAAGACGTAAGAAAAGTTTATCATACAGGAGAAGTGGATACCCTTGCTTTGGATGGAGTCAATTTCACTATCAAGGAAGGAGAATTTGTAGTGGTGGTGGGCGCTTCCGGCGCAGGAAAGACCACCATTTTAAATATCCTTGGAGGAATGGACACTCTCACATCCGGAAAAGTATATGTAGATGACGAAGAGGTTTCTTCTTTTTCAAAAAGAAGGCTTACAGAGTATAGAAGATACGATGTAGGTTTTGTGTTCCAGTTTTATAATCTGGTTCAAAACTTAACGGCGCTTGAAAACGTGGAGCTTGCTTCTCAGATTTGCGTAAAGCCCCTTCCTGCGGAAGAGGTTTTAGATAGTGTTGGTCTTAAAGAAAGAATGAACAATTTCCCCGCCCAGTTATCAGGGGGCGAACAGCAAAGAGTGGCCATTGCCAGAGCCTTGGCCAAAAATCCAAAGATGCTTCTTTGCGACGAGCCAACAGGTGCCCTTGATTACAACACAGGTAAGGCAATTCTAAAGCTTTTGGAAGATACCTGCAAAAATACAAAGAAAACGGTAATCGTCATAACCCACAACCAGGCAATCACTCAGATGGCTGACAGAGTTATTACGGTTAAAAGCGGAAAAATTGATTCTGTTAAAGAAAACGATAAAAAGATAGCGGTTGAGGACATAACATGGTAAGACGCTCTCTTTTTAAAAACTCAATAAGAGAAATAAAGCAAAGCTTTGGAAGATACCTGGCTATTTTGGCAATCGTAGCTTTGGGAGTTGGTTTCTTTTCGGGCCTTAAGGTCACAAAGGAAGCCATGCTTTTAACGGGTGAAGAGTACTTTAACGAGAACTCTTTATTTGATTTTCGCCTAATTTCCACTTTGGGGCTTTATGACAAAGATGTGGAAGCTTTAAAAAAGAGTGGATTTGTGGAAGCGGCGGAAGGCACCTACAGTTATGATGTGCTTGTTGAAAAAGAAGACAACAGCAGTTGTGCGGCTAAATTTCATGCCATATCAAGAGATATAAATAAAATCATTCTTTTAGACGGTCGCATGCCCGAAAAAGAAAATGAATGCCTTGCAGATTCAAGATGGTATTCAAGCGGGCAAATAGGCGAAAAAATCAAAATTTCTAACTCAAACAAAGAAGAAACCCTTGATGCTTTTAAAGAAAAAGAACTTACAATAGTGGGTCTATGTAAGTCTTCTTTGTATGTAAATTTTGAAAGAGGTAACACCACTCTTGGAAGCGGTAAGCTTGCGGGATTTGTGTATGTGCTTCCAAGCGAGATTGAAAGCGATTATTATACGGAAATATATTTAACAACCAAGGCTTCAAAGGAAAAGCTTTATTCCGATGCTTACAATGATGAAATAGATAAAGAAAGCGAAGTCCTTAAAGATAAGCTTAAAGAACTCGCTATGGATAAGTATAGAGAGTTAAAAAAAGAAGGCGAAGATAAGATTAAAGAAGCGGAAGATAAGATATCCGATGCTAAAAAAGAAATCGCCGAAAACGAAGATAAAATTAATGAAGCTGAAGATGAAATATCTGAGGGTGAGAAGGATTTAGAGGCTTCAAAGAAGCAGATAGACAGTGCTAAAAAGCAGCTTGAAGAATTAAAGGCATTCTTACCCCCTGCAATGTATGAAAGCCGTCTTAATACACTTAAAGAAAGTGAAGAAGCGTTAAAAGACGGAGAAAAAGAGATTGAAGAAGCTAAAAAAGAAATAGAGGATGCCAAAGAGGAAATTAAAGAAGCCAAGGAAGAAATAAGCGGGCACGAAGAAGAATTAAAGGATGCTAAGGATGAGCTTAATGACTTAAAAGAGCCTGATACTTACGTGCTTAGCAGAGGTACAAACATAGGATATGCCTGCTTTGAAAACGATTCTGACATTGTTGAAGGAATAGGAAATGTATTCCCGGTATTTTTCTTTTTGGTGGCAGCTTTAGTATGCATGACCACCATGAACAGAATGGTTGAAGAAAAGCGTACCGAAATAGGTACAATGAAGGCTCTTGGATACAGCGAAGCTGACATAATGGGTAAGTATTTATTCTATGCGGGAAGCGCTGCAATAGTGGGAGCCGTGGGCGGTTTCTTTGCCGGCTCAAAGCTATTTCCCTACGTCATTTGGAATGCTTACGGAATAATGTATACAATGAAAGACATTGTATTTTTAATAAACATTCCCTTAGCCGTAATTTCTTTGATAGTGGCAATTCTTTGCTCTATGGGAGCAACTTATGTTTCTTTAAACAAGGAGTTACGCGCAAACGCTGCGGACTTAATAAGGCCCAAGCCTCCAAAGAACGGAAAGAGAGTCATATTTGAAAAAATCACATTCCTATGGAAGAGATTAAGCTTTACCGCTAAGGTGTCCGTAAGAAACGTGTTTAGATACCAAAAGCGCCTTTGGATGATGGTTCTTGGTGTGGGTGGCTGTTACGGCCTTTTGATTACAGGCTTTGGAATAAAAGATTCAATTGCGGATGTCTGTGATTGCCAGTTTGAAAACATTCAAAAGTACGATATCACTGTAACTTTTAAAGAAGATGTTTCTTTATCCGACAGAGATGAATTTAAAGAAGCCATAGAGAAAAATGGAGAATATATCTACGCAGAGACTAAGACGGTTGATGTTGCCTTTAACAATCAGCAAAAGTCTGCAACCATGGTTGTCTTTTGCGAGGAAGAAGAAGGAAAAACAGGAAAAGATTTTATTAATTTCTTAGATGAAAATGACAAAGAGATTTCTCTTCCAAATAAAGATGAATGTATCATTAATTCAAAGATGGCAAAGATGCTCGGAGTAAAAACGGGAGATGCAATCATATTACGAGACCCTGACTTAAATGAAATAAAAGTTAAAGTTACGGGCATTATGAAAAACTACGTATATAACTGGGCATATATTTCAGAAGAAACCTATAAAGATCAAAGAAAAGAAAGTCCTGATTTTAACACAGCCTTTGTAAAGAGCTTTGAAGATGATTACGAAGTGGGAGCACGCATCGGAAAGATAGACAGTGTTGCAAGCGTAACTCTTACCGATGAAATGAGTGTACGCATAGACAACATGATGGATAGCTTAAACGAAGTGGTGCTTTTGGTAATCTTTTGCGCGGCAGCCTTAGCTTTTATTGTAATGTACAATCTTACGAATATAAATATTACGGAAAGGCTTAGAGAAATTGCCACCTTGAAGGTGCTTGGCTTTTATCCTTTGGAAACTGCTGTATATGTATTCAGAGAAAACCTGATACTAACATTCTTTGGAATATTTGCGGGGCTTTTCATGGGATACGGTCTTCACAGATACGTAATGTTTAACATTAACGTAGAGGTGGTTACATTCGATACCAAAATACTTCCTATAAGCTACCTATACGGAGTAGCATTAACGATAGTATTTGCGCTTTTGGTGGATTTAGTGTTCTTCTTTAAGCTTGAAAGAATAAAGATGGCAGAATCACTTAAGTCAGTAGAATAAAAAGAAGCCGGTCTCAAGAATCTTGGGACCGGCTTTTAATTAACCTAAATTGAATACAAACTTTGCTATCAAGTGAAGGATAAGTAAGTGTGCGGGATAGAAAATGTAGAAGAAATACTTCATACCGCTCTTACCCTTTTGTCCGTTGTACTTTGATACAAAGATAATATCAATAAATGCAATAGCTTCAAGGAAAGAAGAAAAAATCGTAAGCGCCAATACGCAGAATGTAATGCTCTTTTTATAGTTATTTCTGAATGCGTAAGCTACAGCAATTGCAAGTACACCGCCGCTTGCATAGTCGGTATGTAAGAAATCCGCCAAAATCATAAGTACCAGCAAGCCTGCAAAGGTAAGGCTGAATCTTGAAAGATCAAGGAAAGATTTTTTCCTGTGGCTTACTAAGAGTACAATCAATGTAATCAAGGCAACAACCGAAGCGACTGCAATAAAAGGACCATGGCTTTCTAAGAAAGGATTGCTTACTGAAGAGCCGACGCCATACTGTTCGAAAGCACCATTAAAGCCCATGATGAGACTTGAGATATAGTTTGATATATATGAGCCAAACCAGTATCCGCATAATACTACGCTTAAGCCTATTCCAACATACCCAAGGATGGGTGCGATTTCCTTTTTGTAAATGAAGTCTGCAAACCACATAAACAAAAAGCCAAGAGTTAATGTAAAGAATACGTTCTGATAATACCAACAAGAGCTGTTATCAATTAAGCTCATTGTTTTAATATCAAAGAACGATTGTCCACAGATTGCAAAGTCAAAAGGAATGTCTGAGATAATTGCAAATAAAGCAAGTCTAAAAACATATTTTGATCTGCTTCTTGTGTGCATAAAACCTTGCACAAGTAAGAAAATAAATAAGGGGAACGCGATACGGCCGATTCCTCTGAAGAATAAATCGATAAGACCGGCTGTGCCCTGCTCAATGGGATTTGTGAGTCTCATTAAGTGTCGTTCCCAAATAACTGCAGTGGTATGGTCAATAAGCATAGTGATTATTGCAATCCACTTAAGTGCGAAGCTTGATAACCCTTTTTGGGGCGTAGCTTCTAAGTTCATTGTTTCTGTCATTTTGTCTCCCTCATAATAAAATTTGTTAACAAGTTACATTTTATTGATTTTATCACATTTTCCGGATTATGCAACTTTGCGTTAATTTGCTAAAGTTGTATGCATACAACTTATGGAGAAGTTGTAGGTGTTTTGCATTGACATGAGGTTTTCAAGGGGTTAAGGTGAAAGAAGACAGGAAGAAAATACCGACAACTTATCTTAAATTTACTCGGAGTACATACAACTATGGATTCATTTGTACCCAAATACGCCATCATAACGGAGTATATAAAAAATAAGATAAAGGAAGGTGCATTAAAGGACGGTTCGAAAGCGCCCTCCGAAAATGCTCTCACAAAGAAGTTCGGAGTTAGCCGTGATACGGTAAGACGGGCTTTTAAAAATCTGGAAGAAGAAGGAATTCTTACAAGCATTCGCGGAAGCGGCACCTATGTGCACGTAAAAAAATCGAGTGCATCAAAAAGAGTGGCTGTTATCACCACCTATGTTGAAAACTATATTTTTCCAAGAATAATTATGGGAATTGAATCTGCTTTAGCAGACAAAGGCTATTCCATGCAGCTTTCTTTTACCAATAATAAGTTTGATAAAGAAAGAGAAGTGCTTAGCGACTTAATAGAAAAGGAAGATGTGGCGGGCATCATTATGGAGCCTGTAAAAAGCGCCCTTCCAAATCCAAACCTGGACTGTTATGAAATGCTTAAAGAAAAAGGAATTCCCGTTATTTTTATAAATACTTATTATAAAGGAATTGATATCCCCCATGTTTCTTTGGACGATTCAAGAATGGGATACATGGCCACAAGATATCTTTTGGCAAAGGGCCATAAAAAAATAGGCGCCATTTTAAAAATGGATGACGGCCAGGGCCATTTAAGATTTTCGGGATATTCAAAGGCTTTGCTTGATGCGGGAATAAAGAACACATCTGATAACATAGTCTGGTATGACACAAAAGATGAAAATGATATTTCTGTTTTATCGGAGCATTTAATAAACAGACTTAAGGGCTGTAGCGCCGTTTTTTGCTATAACGACAGAGTGGCGCTTGAATATATAAGTTTTCTTTCAAAGCAGGGAATAAAAGTGCCGGATGATATTTCAATCATCAGCATGGATAATTCAGACCTTGCAGAATACGGGGATGTGAAAATCACTTCACTAAGACACCCCATGGAAAGCCTTGGAAAGAAGGCGGCAAACAGCTTGTTTAAACTAATGGAAGATCCCAAAAAGGATGTATCCGAAGAATTGATAACTACCGTTGTAGAACGAGACAGTGTCAAAGCACTTAAGGAATAAGGAGGTTTTATGGGTTACTCAAAAGAAGAAATTAAAAAGGTAATTGAATCAGGAAAGGCGGTTCTTGGAATCGAGTTTGGCTCAACAAGAATTAAGGCAGTGCTTGTGGATGATAAAAACACACCCATTGCACAGGGAGGACATGAATGGGAGAACCACCTTGAAAATGGAATCTGGACATATCCTCTTTCAGAGATCAAAGATGGATTTCAGTCTTGCTACAAGGACTTAAAGAAGAATGTAAAAGATGAATACGGTGTAACTTTAAAGAAGCTTGGCGCAATCGGCATAAGCGGAATGATGCATGGATACCTTGTGTTTGATAAGGATGATAATTTGCTTACACCTTTCAGAACCTGGAGAAACACCATCACAAAGGATGCGGCAGATGTCCTTACAGAAGAGTTTTCTTATAACATTCCTCAAAGATGGAGCATAGCTCACCTTTATCAGGCAATTTTAAATAAAGAAGAGCACATTTCAAAGATTTCGTTTCAGACAACTCTTGCAGGATACATTCATTATCTTCTTACAGGAAAGAAAGTAATGGGTGTTGGCGAAGCTTCGGGAATGTTTCCTATCGACCCTGCTACAAGAGATTACGATGCCACAATGGTGCAAAAGTTTGACGCACTTTTAAAGAAGGCAGGCCTTTCATATACATTAAGAGAAATCTTCCCCAAGGTTTTAACAGCAGGTGAAGATGCGGGAACATTAACAAATGAAGGAGCAAAGCTTTTAGATCCCGAAGGAGACCTTGAAGCAGGTATCCCCGTAGCTCCTCCCGAAGGCGATGCCGGAACAGGTATGGTTGCAACAAATGCAGTTAAGGTAAAAACAGGTAACGTTTCCGCAGGAACCAGCGTATTTGCAATGGTTGTTCTTGAAAAGAACCTTTCAAAAGTATATAGAGAAATCGACCTTGTCACCACTCCTTCCGGAGACTTGGTAGGTATGGTTCACTGCAACAACTGTACTTCAGACTTAAATGCTTGGGTTAACTTATTTAAAGAGAGCTTAGAAAGCTACGGAGTAAGCGTTGATATGAACAAGCTTTTCTCTGTTCTTTACAATAAGGCAATGGAATCAGACAAAGATGCAGGCGGACTGGTTTCTTTTAACTATTACTCGGGTGAAGGCGTAACAGAATTTGAAGAAGGTAGACCTTTGTTTGTAAGAGAGCAAAACGCAAAGATGAATCTTGCAAACTTTATGAGATCACACCTTTATTCTTCCCTTGCCACACTTAAGCTTGGATGCGATATCATGCTTAAAAAGGAAGGCGTAAAGGTTGATTCAATCACAGGCCACGGCGGATTGTTTAAAACAAAAGGCGTAGGACAGAGCATCCTGGCAGCAGCTTTGGCAGCTCCCGTTTCCGTAGCAAAGACAGCAGGGGAAGGCGGAGCTTGGGGCATGGCAGTGCTCGCTTCTTACATGATTCAAAAAGAGGGAAAAGAAACTCTTTCCGATTACCTTGAAAATAAAGTATTTAACAGCATGGAAAAAGAAACCATTGAGCCAAGCAAAGCTGACATAGATGGATTTGATGCATTTATCGAAAAGTATAAAAAGGCTATCGAAGTAGAAAGAGCAGCTGTAAATTCAGTTAAATAGGAGCGCGTATGTTAGAAGAATTAAAAGAAAAAGTTTATGAAGCGAATATGCTTCTTCCAAAGCACGGACTTGTAACCTTTACATGGGGAAACGTAAGTGAAATCGACAGAGAATCGGGACTTTTTGTAATTAAGCCAAGCGGTGTTGATTACGAAAAAATGCGCCCGAAGGATATGGTTGTAATGAACTTAAAGGGTGAAAAAGTTGAGGGAGATTTAAATCCTTCGTCAGATACCCCCACACATTTAGAGCTTTACAAGGCTTTTGACAAGGTCGGAGGAATTGTTCACACCCATTCTTCCTACGCTACAAGCTGGGCGCAGGCGGGAAGAAACATTCCTTGCTACGGCACCACTCATGCAGATTACATCTACGGACAGGTTCCTTGTGTAAGAAATCTTTCAAAGGAAGAAATCGATGAAGCTTATGAAAAGAACACAGGACTTATAATCATCGATTACTTTAAGGATAAGGATTACGAAGCAGTTCCTTGTGTGCTTTGTAAAAACCACGGCCCCTTCACTTGGGGAAAAGATGCTTTTGAAGCCGTTCACAATGCTGTTGTACTTGAGGAAGTTGCAAAAATGGCTTACAGAACTGAACTTATCAATAAAGACGTCAAAGAAGCACCTCAGGAATTAAAAGACAAACACTACTACAGAAAGCACGGAGCAAACGCTTATTACGGCCAAAAGAGCAATAATTAGTAATAAAAAAGCTAAAGACTTAATGGACGGATTTGCGACTATATGCTAAATTCTATGGTAGAGAAGAAATTATGAAAATTCTATTATGGAGGAAACATGACAAACTTAGAGCTTCAAAAAATGGCAAATGAAGTTCGTAAAGGTATTGTTACCGCAGTTCACAGCGCAAAAGCAGGACATCCCGGCGGATCCCTTTCTGCGGCAGATATCTATACGTATCTTTATTTTGAAGAAATGAACATCGATCCTAAGAATCCTAAAAAAGAGGATCGCGACCGCTTTGTATTGTCGAAGGGTCACACAGCACCCGGTTTATATTCCGCTTTAGCTAATCGCGGATTTTTCCCGGTTGAAGATTTAAAGACATTAAGAAAACTTGGCTCTTACCTTCAGGGTCATCCCTGTGTACACATTCCCGGTGTTGATATGTCATCAGGTTCTTTGGGACAGGGTATTTCCGCAGCAGTCGGAATGGCTCTTGGTGCAAAGATGCAGGGAAAGAGCAATCGTGTTTACACACTCGTAGGTGACGGTGAAGCCGAAGAAGGACAGGTTTGGGAAGCAGCAATGTTTGCAGGTCACAGAAAGCTTGACAATCTTTGCGTAATCCTTGACTATAACGGACTTCAGATTGATGGTACTTTGGAAGAAGTTTGTTCCGCAGAACCTTTTGCAGATAAGTTTAAGGCATTCCGTTTCCATGTAATCGAGATTAACGCTCACGATTTTGACGAAATTCGTGCAGCATTCAAAGAAGCAAGAGAAACAAAGGGACAGCCTACAGTTATCATTGCTCATTCCACAAAGGGCAAAGGAGTTTCCTTCATGGAAAATTCTTGCGGATGGCACGGTAAGGCTCCCAACGATGAAGAATATGCAATCGCAATGGCAGATCTTGAGAAAGTAGGTGAAGCATTATGTCAGAAGTAGTTAAAATCGCTACCAGAGAAAGCTACGGAAATGCTTTAAAAGAACTTGGTGCCGAATATCCCAATCTTGTAGTATTGGATGCGGACCTTGCAGCTGCCACAAAGACAGGCGTATTTAAGAAGGCATTTCCCGACAGACACATTGACTGTGGTATCGCAGAATGTAACATGATCGGTATAGCAGCAGGACTTGCTACAACGGGACTTATTCCTTTTGCTTCATCATTTGCGATGTTTGCTGCAGGTCGTGCTTATGAACAGGTTAGAAACTCAGTAGGATATCCTCATTTAAATGTTAAAATCGGCGCCACACACGCAGGTATCACCGTTGGTGAAGATGGTGCAACACACCAGTGTAACGAAGACTTGGCATTAATGAGAACTATCCCCGGAATGGTAGTTATGTGCCCTTCCGATGATATTGAAGCAAAGGCTTGCGTAAGAGCAGCTATTGAATATGAAGGCCCTGTATATATTCGTTTCGGCCGTGCTGCAGTGCCGGTTATAAACGACCGTCCCGATTACAAGTTTGAAATCGGTAAGGGCTCTGTAGTAAGAGAAGGTAAAGATGTTACTATCGTTGCTACAGGTATTTGCGTAGACTCAGCATTAACAGCAGCAGAAATGCTTAAAGCAGACGGAATCGATGCAGAAGTTATTAACATCTGCACCATCAAGCCTCTCGATGAAGACATTATCTTAAAGAGTGCTAAGAAGACAGGTAAGGTTGTTACCGTTGAAGAACATTCCGTTATCGGTGGCCTTGGAAGCGCCGTATGTGATGTTTTAAGCGAGAAGCTTCCTACACCCGTTAAGAAGCTTGGTATGCAGGATATCTTCGGTGAATCCGGTTCTGCGGCAGCACTTGTTGAAAAGTATAAGCTTGACGGCAAGGGTGTATACGCTGACGTAAAAGAATTTTTAAAGAAATAAGGTAAGTAAAAAGCCTCAAGGATTTAAATCCTTGGGGCTTTATTTTTTTATTCATTATTTTAATATTCGGGAGGGTTGTCGGATGTTTTTATAACCACTTTTCCGTCAATCATTTTAATTGAGCCGGCCATGGGCCATACAGGCATTTCCAAAAACTCCTTACTATCTATAACCGCGAAATCTTCTCTTGTAATGTACTGTGGATCAATTCCTATAAATTCCTGGAAGAATTGATATCGACAAATGTTCATTCCGTAAAAGTCATTCCAGAAGACGGGACCTCCTTCAACTTCCGCGTATCTAAAAATCTTTGGGTATTTATCCTGAAGGGCGCTGTATGAAATGGGGCCAGTAAGGATAATGGGCGTTTCATTTGCAACGTAATCTTCTAAATCATATACCTCATTCATCATGAAGTTAGCCTGATTAATGGCATCTTCATAAGTATATTTGTACATAAGTGCGGTCGAGTTTGCAGAAATTACATTGGCTATAAGGATAAAAATGATTGCTGCGTGTGACAAAACTTTAAGGACGTCGGTATATAAATAACCGTCAAGCTTATCGTGTAACATAAAAAGCAAAGGAAAGATAAGTACATATTGATACCTTAAAATATCTCTCATTCCGTTACTTGGCATTATGACAAGCAAGAAATTCATTCCGATTGGAAGAAGCAAGAAACCGACAAGAATTAAAGAAGCTACACCGTAATGCTTATTCTTAATCTTCCTTACTATCATTGAAACAACCAATATAATCAATACAAGAAAGAAAATAAAGTAAAAACGGTTTCTTGAAAGAATCTCGTTATTAAAGTATGAGAAAAACCACACATATGAATATTTAAGAGAAAAACCTAAGTTTTCAAAAATAGGAGCGATTGAAAAACCGCTTACTCTTTCATCCATACCGGTGTGATAGTGATTCATCATAAACTGAGAAAATGGCATGTTTATTAAGACGCCTAGAAGAAGTGAAGTGGCAGTAAGCCCTAAATTAATAAAGGCTTTCTTTATGGAATCCGTATCGATTAAATCGAAAATAAACATGACTATTGCAAGAGCGGTCGCAGCTCCTATGTAGGATTGATAGGAGCCCATCATCATAAGGTGAAATAAAACACTTACTATTAAAAGAACAACCTTATGGGTTCTTATCAATAAAGAAGCACATACCACCATCAAAAAGGAAAAGGAATATGCCAAAGCCATATAAAGATAAGCAAATTGATGAAGAATAATCGGGAAACTTACCATCGTGGCTGTGATTAACACAATGTAAGAAGCTTTATTAATCTTCATCATTTTACATATAATAAAGGCACTTATACCGATCATTAGGCAGTATGAAACTACCGTTACAGTGGGAATAATAACATTTTTACCGAAAAATTCATTTATAAATCTAAGCATCCAGCGAGCTTGAGAAGTGGAAAAATCCGCATTTCTGTAAGTTCTGATTCCCTCGGCTAAAGTATCGGGACAGCCAAGACCATGAATCATTTCATAAAAATAACAAATAAAGCATGTGGCGATAGATGTTATTAGTACATATAAAAAGGACTTGTCTTTTGAAAAAGCTTCTTTCAAAAGATTTGTAAAAGTATTTTTGGATGGTTTCTTAAAAAAGTTAAAAGATGTGTTTTTTTCTTTCATAATAAACTTACGATTATCCTTTCATGGATGCATAATACAGCAAGAATTATAGCATAGTATGTAAGATAAGCACAACGAGCCTTACAGGTCAAAACCTAATCTTGCACATATTTATGAACCTTTTTATAATAGTGTCATACCGTAAAAACGGGGGTATAGATGAAAAAAGTAAGGGGTTACTTGAATTCTATAATCATCTGGGCGATAACCGGGGTGCTTGTGTGCCTTACCGGTTTACTTATATTTTTCTTTATTTCGTACAGTAAAACCCTGAGAAAAACAGAACAAAAAGAGCATTACGATAAATACTATGCGATGATTTCGACGGATTCGAAGTCGTCTTTTTGGCAGTCCTTATATAAGTCAACTTTTGAAGCGGGAAAAGAAAAAAATGCGTATGTAGACATGATTTCCGAAAACCTCTCAAAAGAGTATTCGGAAACTGAGCTTATGGAAATAGCCATTGCTTCGGGTGTTGACGGAATTATTGTTGAAGCAAACGAAAGCGATGAAATGACTGAGGCCATTCATAAAGCATATGAAATGGGAATTCCTGTAGTTACTTTAAATACGGATAACAGAAAATCCGAGAGAATAAGCTTTGTGGGTATTTCAAATTATGAGCTTGGAAGCGAGTACGGAAAGCTTGTGCTTTCAAGGGCCACTTCAAAGCCATTTCCGGATGAGAGCATTAAAGTTGTGGTGTTGGTGGATGCGAATGCAGACGATCTTGGCCAAAACATTTTGTTTTCGGCAATGCAGGAGACAATTGAAAGCGGATCAAAAGTCATTGTAAAACCTATTGAAATGTCCATGTTTTTGGTGGATGAGTCGAGTAACTTTTCTGTTGAAGAATCTGTAAGAAATATGTTTATAGAAAACAGAAACGACCTTCCCGATATAGTTGTTTGCCTTAACGAAATCGATACAACGAGCGTCTATCAGACGGTAGTTGAATATAACGATGTAGGTCTTGTTAATATTTTGGGTTATTACGATTCTGAAGCTATTTTAAAAGGAATAGAAAGAAACGTAATCTATGCAACCATTTCTATTGATGCAAAGCAGATGGGACAGTATTGCATAGATGCCTTAAGTGAATACTTAGAATATGGGAATACAAGCCAATACTTTGTGGCGGACGTTTCGGTTATAAACAGCTCAAACGTTTCCACCTACAGAGAGGAGGAAGAAAATGAAGACAAAACTCCGTAATCTTCCTCTTCAGGTAAAAATGATGGGAATCACCCTCTCCGTAAACTTGCTTGTATTTATGATTAACATTGTCTTACTGTTTTCAATTAACAGTATGGCGGATAAAATCGATACGGTTTACAGAGCAAACCTAGAGCTTAATGAACTGTCCGCATCCATTAAAGCTGTGCAGGATAACATGACGGAATTTCTAAACACAAAAACAAGCGATGCTTTGGAAGACTATTATAAGAGTGCGCAAGAATACGAAGAGATGGTGGAAGACTTAGACAGCAGCGTGTCGGAAAAAGCCTTGGACAGAATGCAGCGCTCCATTAAAAATATGTCCTACATTTATTTAAATGAAGTAGAACAGACTATTGAAGCTAAGCGTGGAAGAAACGTAGAAAAGTACCGTGAAAGATACGATGATGCCACCAAACTATACGGCTATATAAATACATATATTTACAGTTTGAATAACGAACAGTTTAAGGAAAACTCCGAAAACTACAGAGGCTTGGTGACTTCTTTCAGGCGATTTGAAACAGCCGGAAATCTTATAATGATCGTAGTTATTTTTGCAAATGCTCTTTTGATTTTAAAGCTTACAGAGCAATTGATTAGGCCTTTAAGAAACTTAAAAGGAGTGGCGGATGAAGTAGCAAAAGGAAACTTCGAAATAGCTTCTTTGCCCGTTGAAGCAGAAGATGAAATCGGTGTTGTTACCAAGGCATTTAACAAAATGGTGGTAAGCATCCAGGATTACATTGAAAAGATGCGTAAAAGCGCCGAGACGGAAAGAGAGTTAAAAGAAAAAGAACTTAAAATGGAAGCTCACCTTAAAGATGCCCAGTTAAAATACCTTCAGGCTCAGATTAACCCGCATTTTCTTTTTAACACTCTTAATGCGGGTGCCCAGCTTGCAATGATGGAGGGAGCGGACAGGACCTATGAATACGTGCAGGTAATGGCGGAGTTTTTTAGATACAATGTAAAAAAGGGCGAAAAGACCGTTACTATCGGAGAGGAACTTGAGCTTGTCGACAACTATATATACATATTAAATGTGCGTTTTTCCGGTGAAATTCACTATGAAAAAGAAATAGATTCTTCACTTTTAAACGTACCCATGCCTGCCATGATTTTGCAGCCCATTATTGAAAATTGTGTAAACCACGGAATCAGAGACATGATGGGCGAAGGCAAGATTAAAATGAGTGTTTACAGGCTTGACGACGTTGCATGCATTTGCATAGAAGATAACGGAATAGGTATGGACCAAGAAACCATAGAGCACCTTATGAACGGAACACCCATAAGCTCTTCAAAGAAATCTTCAAACGGAATCGGAATGGATAACGTTATGGCAAGGCTTAAGCTGTTTGTGGGAAGTGAAGACGTTATGAGCGTTGAGAGCGAAGGCGAAAATAAAGGCTCAAAGTTTAAAATATATCTTGATATCAAGGAGACAGACGATGTATAAGATAATGCTTGCAGACGACGAGGGAATCGTAATCGATTCTTTGAAATTCTTAATACAAAAAGAATTTCAGGACGAATGCAGAATTGAATATGCAAAAACCGGGCGAAATGTAATCGAGCTTGCAGAGCAGTTTAGACCCGACATTGCCATTATGGATATTCAGATGCCCGGAATAAACGGCATAGATGCCATGCGTGAAATCAGAAAGTCAAACGACAATGTTATCTTTATCGTTATGTCTGCCTACGATAAGTTTGACTATGCACAGGAAGCAATCAAACTTGGAGCCATTGAATATTTAACAAAGCCCATGGAAAAGAATAAAATGATTGCTGCTCTTAAAAAAGCCATGGCTATTGTTTCTGAAGAAAAAACAAGACGTTCAAACGATTTGCTTGTAAAAGAAAAGCTTGAAACCGTCGTACCTATTTTGGAAAACGGATTTATTTACGACCTTTTATTTCACGAGCATTTTGAAGAAGACGTTCAAAACTATAAAGCAATGCTTGATATAAAAACAGAAAACGCCTACATGATGGCCATTGTCTTTGGTGATGAAAAAGAAGGAAATCATATGACAAACGCCGTAGGTTCCAGTGTCAGAATTCAAAGAGAATACAAAGATATAAGAGAATATTTAAAGCTTTACTTTGATGCTATGGTAGGTTCCGTTATGGGTAACAAAATCGCGGTTTTGGTGCCCTTTGAAGATGAAGAAATGACCTATTCGCAAAGAGAATCCGTTATTTCAAAGGCAAGAGATTTTGTACATAAATTAAATGAAAAGACAGATATTGCTTTCAGAATCGGAATAGGAAGAGTAAGTAAACTTGAAAATATGGAAAGCTCTTATAGAGAGGCAATAAATGCTTTAATCATTACCACAAACTCCGTTGCTCACGCAGACGACCTTCCCATAGGATGCGGATATTCCGGCGACTATCCTATTGAACTTGAAAGAAAGTTCTTTGAAGAAGTCGAAAAAGGAAGAGTGGATGCAGCTTTAAGCACCGGTAAAGAATACTTTAACTGGATGGGCCAAAGAGACTTTATGGATGCAAGATTAAAGGCTTTGGAATTTGCTTTAAGAGCTGAGTCTATTGCTTATGAGAGCGGAGGCATGACATACAGGTTTGAAGACAGACATGAATACCTTCCGGAAATCATGAAGCTTACGGACATGGAAAGCCTTTGGGACTGGTTTAAAGACAAAATAGAATTTTCCTGTGTAAATGTGCTTAACAAAAAAGTCGAAAGCTCAAATGATGTAATAAAGGCTGCAAAAGAATATATTGAAGCAAATTACACAAAGAGCATAACTCTTGATGATGTGTCAATGGCGGTAAATATCAGCTCATATTATTTAAGCAGGATTTTTAAAGAAAATACAAAAGAAAACTTTATCGATTATCTTACTAAGCTTAGGATCGAAAAGGCCAAAGACCTTTTAAACTCCACGCAGTATTCAATGAAAGAAATATGTACAATGTGCGGATACTCAGATCCTAATTACTTTAGCAAATCATTCAGAAAGAACGTAGGAGTCACACCTACAGAATACAGGGAGGGTAAGTAAGTGAAAAAAGGGAGGTTACTTTTATTTATCCTTTCAATGTGTCTTTTAATGGGGTGTGGGTCAAAAAGAGGAAATGAGCAGTTAAAGCCTGCTGAGGATAAAGATAAAATTGAAATAGGAATGAGTTTTGACTCTTTTGTTATAGAAAGATGGCAAAGAGACAGAGATGTATTTGTTTCTACCGCAAAAGAATTAGGAGCTACCGTTAATGTGCAAAATGCAAACGGTGATGTGGATAAGCAGATAGAGCAAATAGAGTACTTTGTTAAAAAAGGTGTGGATGTAATCGTAATTGTGTGTATAGATTCCGATTCTTTGAAGGATGTTGTGGATAAAGCAAAGGATGCGGGAATAAAGATAATTGCCTACGATAGATTAGTCACCAATTCAAACGCGGATTTATACATTACCTTTGATAATGAAATGGTTGGAAATCTTATGGGCGAGGCCTTGGCTGAAAATAATCCTGATGGAAAAAGAGTGCTTATGCTTGGTGGCTCACCTTTAGATAATAACGTTCCTTTGGTGGAAACAGGATTTGAAGCCGTATGCAACAGAAAGAACATGACCATTGTTGATTCCATGCATTGCGACGGTTGGAGAGCAGAGTTTGCTGCAGAATACATTTACAATAATCCGGATGTTGTCTCTAACATTGACGCAATCATGTGCGGAAACGATAACCTTGCGGGACAGGTTATAAGAGCTTTGGCTGAAAAAAGAATGGCGGGAGAAATAGAAGTTGTAGGCCAGGATGCTGACTTGGAAGCCTGCCAGAGAATAGTGGAAGGCACCCAGACAATGACGGTTTATAAGCCTGTTGAAAAGCTTGCAAAAAGAGCGGCTGAATGTGCGATTGATCTTGCAAACGGAGAAACATTGGAAGGTGATGATGTTACATCCATAAGTGACGGAAAATATGTTATTCCATATATCGGATTAAAGCCCACTCCCGTTACAAAAGACAATATGAATGAAGTTATTATAGGAAGCGGTTTTCATTTAAAGGAAGAAGTATATTTAAACGTTCCCGAGAAGATGCCAAAGTAGGATAGTAAAAAATTGTTTAAAGAATCGTGTGATGACAAAAAATTACACGGTTCTTTTTTTATAGCAATTTTTTTTGGAAAAATAATCAAGAGAGCCGAAAATTAATTACCAGTTAATTATGATAGCATTTAGGTGTATCAAAAAACTAAATATTTTGGGAGGAATTAAAATGAAAAAACTTTTAAGTTTAATCCTTGCAGTCGTTATGGTAGCAGCTATGCTTACCGGATGCGGCGCCGGCGGAAGCGCCAACAAAGTTGGTGTTGCAATGCCTACTAAAGATTTACAGAGATGGAATCAGGATGGCGCTAACATGAAGGAACAGCTTGAAAAGGCCGGCTACACAGTTGACCTTCAGTACGCTTCAAACGATATCGCTACTCAGGTTTCTCAGATTGAGAACATGATCTCATCAGGATGTAAGGTTTTGGTTATCGCTTCTATCGAAGGTGATTCACTCGGAACCGTTTTAGCTCAGGCTAAAGAAAAAGGCGTTAAGGTTATCGCATACGACCGTTTGATTATGAACTCTGATGCAGTTTCTTACTATGCTACATTCGATAACTACATGGTAGGAACAAAGCAGGGCGAATACATCGAAGAACAGCTCGGTCTTAAGGATGGCAAGGGCCCCTTCAATATCGAACTTATCACAGGTGACCCCGGTGACAACAACGCTCGTTTCTTCTTTGGTGGAGCAATGGACGTTCTTCAGAAGTACATCGACAACGGACAGCTCGTTGTTAAGTCAGGTCAGACAGACTTCGCTACTGTTGCAACAGCAGGTTGGTCAACAGAAAACGCTCAGTCAAGATTCGATGCAATCATCGCAAAGAACTACTCTGACGGAACACAGCTTGATGCAGTTATGGCATCAAACGACTCAACAGCTATGGGTGTTACAAACTCACTCGAAGCTAACTACGAAGGTACACACGACAATTGGCCCATCATTACAGGTCAGGACTGTGATATCGCAAACGTTAAGAATATGATTAAGGGCAAGCAGTCAATGTCTATCTTTAAGGATACACGTACTCTTGCAGCTAAGACCGTAGAAATGGTTGACGCTATCATGAAGGGAACAGAAGCTCCCGTTAACGATACAAAGACATACGACAACGGAACAGGTATCATTCCTTCATTCCTTTGCGAGCCTGTATTTGCAGACGTTAACAACTACAAAGAGTTACTTATTGACTCAGGTTATTACAAAGAGAGCGAACTTCAGTAATCAGTAAAAACTATTGGCAGGCGGGTTATCCCCCGCCTGCTGTTTTTAAGAAAGATATAGGGAGGGATTAAGTTGGCTAACGTATTACTTGAAATGAAGAATATAACCAAAACTTTTCCCGGTGTAAAAGCACTCGATAATGTAAATTTTCAGGTAGAAGAGGGTGAGATTCACGCTCTTGTCGGCGAAAATGGCGCAGGGAAGTCTACCCTTATGAATGTGCTTAGCGGAATTTATCCGTACGGCACGTATGAAGGAGATATTGTTTATAATGGTGAGGTTTGCCATTTTAATGTAATTAAAGACAGCGAAAGCAAAGGAATCGTTATAATTCACCAGGAATTGGCGTTGATTCCTTATATGTCAATTGCCGAGAACATGTTTCTTGGTAATGAACGCGGTAGTAAATACAAAATTGATTGGAATGAAACAAATGAGCTTGCGGCTAAGTACCTTAAGATGGTAGGTCTTAAAGAAAATCCGCAGACGTTAATTAAGGATATAGGTGTAGGTAAACAGCAGCTTGTAGAAATAGCCAAGGCACTTGCAAAAAATGCAAAACTTCTTATTTTGGATGAACCTACAGCGTCTCTTAACGAAGAAGACACAAAGGCTTTGCTCGATCTTCTTTTAAAGTTTAAGAGCGAAGGAATGACTTCAATCTTAATTTCTCACAAGCTAAACGAAGTATCTTACGTGGCTGATAAAGTTACTGTTTTGCGAGACGGTTCAACCATAGAAACTCTTGATAAAGAAAAAGACGATTTATCAGAGAACCGAATCATTAAGGGAATGGTTGGTAGAGAAATCGAAGACCGTTTTCCCAAGAGAGAAAGTAACATCGGTGATATTAAGATGGAAGTTAGAAACTGGACGGTTTATCATCCTCTTTACACCGAGAAAAAGGTTGTTGACGATGTAAGCATAAACGTAAGAAGAGGTGAAATCGTAGGTATTTCCGGACTTATGGGAGCAGGAAGAACCGAGCTTGCCATGAGCTTATTCGGAAAGAGCTACGGCACAAATATAAGCGGAGAACTGCTTATCGACGGAAAACCCGTACATCTTCATAACGCACAGCAGGCAATCAAACATAAGCTTGCATATGTTACAGAAGACAGAAAAGGAAACGGATTAATTTTATCAAATCCTATTAAGATAAACACAACAATTGCAAATCTCGAAGGTGTAAGCAACAAGGGTGTTATCGATAAAGACAGAGAATACGGTGTTGCTGTTGAATACAAAGAAAAGTTAAACACCAAGTGCCCTACCGTTGAACAAAATGTAGGAAACTTAAGCGGTGGTAACCAGCAAAAAGTTCTCTTGGCAAAATGGATGTTTGCCGATCCTGATGTTTTGATTCTTGATGAACCCACAAGAGGTATCGATGTAGGTGCAAAATATGAAATTTACTGCATCATGAATCAATTGGTTGCTGAAGGAAAGTCGGTTATCATGATTTCTTCTGAAATGCCTGAAATACTCGGTATGTGTGACAGAATTTATGTCATGAATGAAGGTAGAATCGTTGCGGAACTTGACGGAAAAGAAGCGACTCAGGAAAAAATCATGTCCCACATCGTAAGGACAGCTTAAGGAGGACAGAAATGGAAAAGACACAAGCAAGAAGAGGCGACACAATTACTTTTGTAAAAAAGTATGCCATGATAATTGTTCTGGTTTTGGTCGTTATCTTTTTTACAACAATGACGCAGGGATCAATCCTTGCACCCATGAACATCAGTAGTTTGATCTCACAGAACGCATACGTTTTCGTGCTTGCAACGGGTATGCTGCTCTGTATTTTGACAGGTGGTAACATCGACCTTTCCGTTGGTTCGGTTGTATGTTTCGTTGGTGCTGTAGGTGCAGTACTTATGATGAATCACCACTGGAACATGTATGCAGCTATAGCAGTAATGTTTGCAATAGGTATTGCAATCGGTGCTTTCCAGGCTTTCTGGATTGCTTACGTAAGAATACCTCCCTTCATCACAACACTTGCCGGAATGCTTGCATTCAGAGGCTTAAGTAACGTAGTGCTTGATGGTTTGACAGTATCTATCAAAGAACAGGAAACATTCGTTAAGTTGTTTGGTGGCGGTGCTAACTGTTATGTACCCGCAATTTTCACTGTGGGTGGAGCAAACGGCTTATGCTTATTGGTAACTTTGGTTGCAGCTGCTTTATTCTTATTCTCACAGATAAGGCAAAGACTTATAAGAAGCAGCAAGGGTTATGAAACAGAAAAGCCTTTTGCTTTCTGGTTTAAATCTCTTGCCATCACAGCTGTACTTACAGCTTTTGGTGTAGCTTTATCTTTCCACAAAGGTATTCCTACAGTTTTGATTTGGGTGGTAGCTGTAGTTTTGATTTACCACTACATTACATCAAACACCACAATCGGACGTGCCTTCTACGCAGTGGGCGGTAACGAAAAGGCTACAAAGCTTTCAGGTATCAACACAAATAAGGTTTATTTCTTGGCATATACAAACATGGGATTCTTGGCAGCACTTGCCGGAATGATCACAATAGCAAGACTTACATCAGCTCAGCCTACATACGGCCAGAACTATGAAATGGATGCTATCGGATCATGTTTCATCGGTGGTGCCAGCGCATACGGCGGAATCGGTACGGTTCCCGGCATCATCATTGGTGCGGTCCTCATGGGCGTTATCAACCTTGGTATGTCACTTATGGGCGTAGACCAGAACATGCAGAAGGTTGTAAAGGGCGGAGTATTACTTGCAGCAGTTATCTTTGACGTAGTTTCAAAGCGTGGCGGTAAGCTCTTAGCTAAGGATTGATTTTTAGAATACAAGTATAAATTCCTTCATACTATGAAAGGTGCCGATGCGAATAATAGTGCATCGGCACCTTTACTGCGCTATAAAACTATATTATTAAAAGAAAAAGTATGATATTATAGCAAAAAACAATTGAGAGGTAGATTATGGTTTCTTTAGCTAGCGAGGTAAAAGCCGTTATCGAAGACGTGCCTTACTTAAGTGCCAATCTTTCGAATGTATCGGCAGTAATTTTTTCACATTACGATAAATTAAATTGGGCCGGTTTTTACCTTATGAAAGAAGGAAAGCTTGTGCTTAATTCTTTTCAGGGAAAGGTAGCCTGCACGGAAATAAAAGTAGGAAAAGGCGTGTGCGGAACGGCGGTAGAAAAGGATGAAACTTTGGTTGTGGATGATGTACACAAGTTTCCTACTCACATAGCATGTGACTCTGCATCAAATTCAGAAATAGTCATTCCCATTCATTTAAATGGAGAGGTGTTCGGAGTGCTTGATATAGACAGCGTTTCTTTTGCAAGATTTTCTGTAACGGAAAAAGAAGAACTTGAAGAAGCTGTTAAGGTTATCGAAGAATATTTACCGAGTATGAGATAAAAAGATAAAGAAAAAAGCAAGCGGTTAAAACCACTTGCTTTTTTTACGCACACTTCATTATGCATGGTATCACTTTTTTAAAAACAAGTCTACTCTTTTTTTAATATGTTTGCTACTATATAGAAACAAACAAGGAGGGAAGCATGGGAGAAAGCGTGATAAAAGGTAATTTTTACGGAATTACCGCTGAAGATGAAAACAGGAAGTTAAAAGAAGTAAAGGAAGCAGCAAAAAGTAAAATCGAGCAGGTAAAAAGGACTGCAGCGGGACTGCAAGAGGATTTAAAGTCCTTAAGAGAAGTCTATGATGTTGACGACAAAGAAGGATTGGCGCAATGGTTTAACACAGATGCCAGATTTAATGAAGTAAGAAATGACTTAAGAAGAGCTGAGAGGGCTTTAAGCAAACCGTTCTTTGGAAGAATCGATATCGAAGATGACGCGGCTTCAAAGAGAGAAACCTTCTACATCGGAAAGTCTGTCATCGCAACGGACCCCGCAAATCCGATGGTTATAGACTGGAGAGCTCCGATATCTTCTGTCTACTACGATCACAGTCTTGGAATATGCGATTATAAGGTTCCTAAGGAAGGGAAGTTTAGAGTCGACTTAAAAAGAAAAAGAACCTATGAAATCGAAAATGAAGAGATTAAAGATTTCTATGATTCAGATGTTGTTGCAAACGATGACCTTTTAACAAAGTATTTATCAAAAAGCAAAAGAAACGTTTTAAGCGAAATCATTGCCACCATTCAAAAGGAACAAAACGAAGTTATACGTAAAAATCCCAGGCATAACGTACTTGTGCAAGGAAGTGCTGGCTCCGGAAAAACGACTGTTGCCATGCATAGGATTTCTTATATCCTTTATAACTACGATGTTGAGTTTAAGCCCGAAAGCTTTTATATAGTGGGAAGCAATAAGGTGCTCCTTAATTACATAACAGGTGTTCTTCCTGACCTTGATGTATACGGAGTTCGCCAAATGACAATGGAAGAACTCTTTACAAGGCTTTTGTACGAAGATTGGGACGATAAGAAGTATTCAATCAGAAAGTTTGAAAAAAGTGAAAAGGGCATAGAGATTAAGGGCGGCACCAAATGGTATAAGGACCTTAGAAAATTCTGCGATGAAGTTGAATTTAATCACATTCCTAAAGATGACATCGTAATAGAAAGAACTAACAGAACCTTACTAACAGGGGAAGAAATAAAAGAAGCTATTAAAGAATACCCGGAATGGCCCATGTTTAGAAAGTTTGAGCGTCTTAACGACCTTTTGATGGTTAAGCTTGAAAACGAACTGTACGGAAGGTATTACTCCTATAACGTTGAGGAACAAAAGAAGCTTACAAGGTATTACACAAACTACTTTAACAAATTCATTTGGAAGACATCGGTGTTTTCTTTGTACAAAGAATTCGTAGATAAAAAGATGGCCGAAAGATGCGTGTTTAACTACGAAGAAGACAAGCCCGACTTATACGATTTGGCTTCTTTAGCCTACATATATAAAAGGATAAAAGAAACCGAAGTAATCCAGGAAGCAAGTCACGTGGTTATCGATGAAGCTCAGGATTTTGGAATGATGGTTTACAGGTCACTTAAGTATTGCATGAGTAAGTGCACCTTCACCATCATGGGAGACGTATCTCAGAACATTAATTTTTCCTGCGGTTTAAGCGACTGGGAAGAATTAAAGAAGGTAATGCTTCCAAATAAATACGATTACTTTGGATTACTTAGAAAGAGTTATCGTAACACGGTTGAAATATCAAATTTTGCAACGGATGTGCTTAGGCATGCAAGTTTCCCAATTTACCCAGTTGAGCCCATTGTAAGGCATGGGGACGAAGTAAACGTTGAAGGCGCTTTAGACACGGATTCTTTAAATAAGCTTGTAGAAAAGAAAGCTTTAGAATTTAAAGAAAAAGAATATGAAACCATAGCCATTATTTGTAAAGACTTAAAGGAGTCGGAAGAAGTATATAAGGCAATTGGAAAGAAAATAGGTGCCAGGCTTTTTAACGATAAAGAAGCCGAGTTTTCTAACGGCACTATAATACTTCCGATTGAGTATTCTAAGGGTCTTGAATTTGATGCTGTAATAATATATGACGCATCAATGAAGGCTTATCCAAAGGAAGACGGCTATGCAAAGCTTTTATATGTAGCTGCAACAAGAGCGCTTCATGAGCTTTCTGTTTTTTATAAGGGCGAGCTTACAGGATTAATTAAAGACCCGATTCCTGAAGATAGAAAAACCATAAACTTTTTAGAGGATGACTTCCACGTTAAGCCCTTTGTATACGAAGAAGAGTTTAAAACAAAGGAAGAAATTGCCAAAGAGCAGGCAAAAGAAGGAGACAGAGAAAGAGCACTAAGAGATAAATACGGGCCTGCAAGAATAATAGTTAATTCAAAGGGGCAGGTTGAAAAAACTGTAGCAAAGAAAAAGGCGACTGTTGTTTCAAAGACTCCCAATCTTGATACTCCTATAAACAGAAGAGTGGAAATAGTAAAGCCAAAGACCTTTAAGCCTGAGCTAGCCTACTCTCTTCCAAAAGAAAAGAAAGAGCCGATTGGCGCTACAGAATTTGGAAGGATGCCCGATGGAACAAGTTTACAGCCCATAGGTCACGGGCGAATCGATAATTCTGTTAAATGGATAAAGGCCGATAAATCAGGCGTTGAAATCACCGGAAGCTACGGAATACTTAAAATAACACCCGTTTCTGATGAAACCGTTAGAGTGCTTTTTTACAAAGGAACCCTTGGAAAAGTAAGCGCTTTGCCTGAAGAAATAAAGAAAAAGGAAGGGCTAAAGTGGAGAGTAAGCGAATCAAGAGAAGGCGTGGATATTATACTTGATAAGCTTATTGTCAAAGTGGTTAAGAAAACCGGAGAGGTTTCTTTCTATAATAAAAGCAATAATCTTTTACTTACAGAGAATCAGATGCTTCCAAGACAGTTCCACGGAACTAAAGATGTCTGGTGGGAATACTTTGACTTTACTAAAAAGGAGACATTAAGTATTAGGGGCGAGAGCGACTCTGACTGGGTGGAAGTATCAAATTCGGCAAAGTACATGTCTCATAATCCAAAGAATCGACCGGCCCTTTTAATGTCAAACAAAGGATATCAGATAATGATTCCCGAAGGGGTGCATGCCTTACTCTGTACGATTCCCGCATACGGGCCCTACATATCATTTGAAGAAACTCCATACATAGATTACATATTCAGAAGTGCAAGATAGAATAGCGTCGGCTTAGGCCGACGTTTTTTCTTTATAATTTTTTTACACAGTTAGCGTTGACAAACCGGAAAGCATGGTTTAATATGCGAGTAGTACCAAACAGTACCACTACGGAGAGAAGATGGGAAATACATTCGAAGAAAACATAAAGGCCTTTGGCCTTACGGGGCAGGAAGCTTCCATATATGTTGAACTTTTAAAGCATGGCGAAATGACGGGATATGAGGTTTCAAAAGAAACCGGAATATCAAGATCAAATGTGTACAGCGCCCTTAACAGTTTGGTTGAAAAGGGAGCCGCGTACCTTTGCGAAGGAGAGGCCACAAAGTTTCAGGCTGTGGATGTAAAGGTATTTACGGAAAATGTCTTAAAAGAGCTTAGTAAAAAAGCCGGAATTGTTATAAAAGAAGCGCCGAAAGCATCTGCCAAAACAGAAGGCTATGTGACAATCAAAGGCACAAAGCACATATGCAACAAAATCGAAGAAATGCTTAAAGCTTGTGAACTTAGAGTTTACATTATGGCTGAAGGCTGTGTGCTTGAAGAATACAGGACTGAAATAGAGGCTTTGATTAAAGAAGGGAAAAAGGTCGTGGTGCTAACGGACAATTCATTCTTTGATAAGGCGATTATGTATAAGACTGCTCCCGAAAAAGGTCAGTTACGTTTGATAATCGATTCTTCCTACGTACTTACGGGAAGCTTAGAGGGAAAAGAAAGTGATACATGTCTTTATTCCGGACAGGCAAATTTGGTGGCTGTCATGAAAGAGGCATTAAAAAATAAAATAACACTAATACAAATGGGTAAGGAGAATTAATTATGAATATTGCAATTTTAGGTTACGGTAATTTAGGAAGAGGCGTTGAATGTGCTGTTAAGGCAAACGCCGATGCAAAGCTTGTGGGCGTATACACAAGAAGAGACCCTAAGACAGTTTCAATTTTGACACAGGGTGTACCTGTAAGACATGTTGATGAGATTTTAGAGCATAAAGATGAAATCGATGTTTTGATTATCTGCGGAGGAAGCGCAACAGACCTTCCCAAGATGACTCCCGAGTATGCAAAATACTTTAACGTAATCGATTCTTTTGACACACATGCGCGCATCCCTGAGCATTTTGCCAATGTAGATAAAGCGGCAAAAGAAACCGGTCACACTGCTTTAATTTCAGCAGGATGGGATCCCGGAATGTTTTCTTTAAACAGATTGTACGCTAACTGCGTGCTTCCAAAGGGAAGCGACTACACCTTCTGGGGAAAGGGCGTAAGCCAGGGCCACTCAGATGCAATCAGAAGAATTGACGGAGTAAAAGACGGAAAGCAGTACACAATTCCTGTAGAGGCAGCTCTTGAAAAAGTAAGAAACGGTGAGAACCCTACACTTACCACAAGAGAAAAGCACACAAGAGAATGCTTTGTAGTGGCTGAAGAGGGCGCAGACCTTGAAAGAATCGAAAAAGAAATTAAGACAATGCCCAACTACTTTGCAGACTACGATACAACGGTACATTTTATTTCACAGGAAGAGCTTGATAAAAACCATGCGGGAATTCCTCACGGCGGATTTGTTATAAGAAGCGGTAACATCGGATGGGAAGGTGAAAACAAAGCTATTATCGAATATAGCTTAAAGCTTGATTCAAATCCCGAGTTTACCGCATCCGTAATTGTGGCATATGCAAGAGCGATTGCACGCTTAAATAAGGAAGGAAGCACAGGATGCAAGACAGTATTTGACATTGCACCCGCTTACTTAAGCGATATGTCCGCTGAAGATATGAGAGCTCACTTATTATAATTTAGGAGATATAGATGAATTCATTTGTTGAAAAAGTAAATTTCTTTGGAAATACAAACGCAGAAGAACTTGCAAAAAAATACGGAACACCTCTTTATGTATATAACGAAAACATTTTAAGAGACCGCATGCATAAGGTGTCACAGGTAATCACAAAATATCCTTATACGGCAAACTATTCAGTTAAAGCAAACACCAATATTCATATTCTTAAGCTTGCCCATGAAGAAGGCCTTAACTGCGATGCCATGAGCGAAGGAGAAATCAGGATGCTTGAGGCTGCAGGCTTTGAATATGACAGAATTTTCTTCGTACCAAACAATGTTTCCGATGAAGAAATGAAATATGCAATAGATAGAAATATTATGACAAGCCTTGATTCTCTTGCTCAGTTAAGAAGGTACGGAAAGCTTAACAAGGGCGGAAAATGTGCCGTAAGAATTAACCCGGGCGTAGGTGCCGGACACCATGAAAAGGTAGTTACAGGCGGAAAGAAAACAAAGTTTGGAATCTCAGAAGAAGATATAGATGAGATTTTTGAAATTGCAAAAGAGTACAACCTTACAATTGCGGGAATCAATCAGCATATAGGTTCTTTGTTTATGAAGCCCGATCCCTATCTTGAAGCGGTTTCAAACTTACTTAGAATCGCAAAGAGGTTTAAGAATCTTGAATTTATCGATTTTGGCGGCGGATACGGAATCCCTTATCATAAGCTTGATGATGAGGCCGAATATGATATTGAAGACTTTAAGAAAAGACTTGAGCCTATTTTGGATGAATTTGTAAAAGACTATGGATATGCTCCTTTGTTTAAGTCTGAGCCCGGAAGATTCTGCGTAGCGGAAGGTTCAGTTTTACTTGGAAGAGTATATGCCACAAAGACTAATGCGGGAAAAGAGTACGCAGGAACTGATATCGGTATGAACGTTCTTGTGCGCCCCTCTATGTATGACTCTTGGCATGATGCTGAAATAATAAGAGACGGAAAAGTGGTTAAGAGAGAAAACTTAAAAGAAATCACAATTTGCGGTAACATCTGTGAATCCGGAGATCTTCTTTGTAAAGAAAGGCCGGTACCGGATATTAAGGAAGAAGATATAGTTTGCTTACTTGACACAGGTGCCTACGGATACAGCATGTGCTCTAACTATAATTCTCGTCCAAGACCCGCCGAAGTGCTTATTACAAAGGCCGGTGAAGATAAAGTAATTCGCAAAAGAGAGACTTACGAGGATCTTTTGCGCCATATGTAGTAAGAATCACTAAGACAGAAAGGAAAATTTGTTAACTATTTTAAAAAATTGTTCTTGAAAATAGACGCAAAGTGCATTAACCTAGTTACGATACAGAAAAACAAACTGTTACAAAGGTGAAAAGATGATTTTATCTCCGTCAATCCTGGCAGCAGATTTTAGCATTCTGGGAAAGCAAATTGAAGAAGCGGACAAAGCCGGTGCTCAGTACCTTCACATTGATGTGATGGATGGGTATTTTGTTCCTTCAATTTCCATGGGAATGCCTGTTATCAAAACGATTAGGAAAGTCACCGACATCGTTTTCGATGTTCATTTGATGGTTATCGATCCTATTCGTTATATTGATGAGTTCGCTGAGTGCGGAGCTGATATTATTACTGTTCATTATGAAGCTTGCAAAGACGTTGTGGCAACAATCGATGCCATTCACAAAGCGGGATGCAAGGCTGGGTTATCTATTAAACCCGATACAGATGTCAATGTTCTTTTCCCTTTACTTTCCAAAGTTGATATGGTGCTTGTGATGACTGTCGAGCCCGGTTTTGGCGGACAGAAATTTTTGGATTTCACATATGAAAAGATTAAAGCCGTTCGTCGCGAAATAAACAGGCTTGGTCTTTCCGTTGACGTTGAAATCGATGGCGGAGTTACAAGGGAAAATATCAAGAGCATTTTGGAAGCCGGAGCTAATGTTATTGTTGCCGGTTCTGCTGTATTTAAAGGTGATATCACCGGTAACATTAAATATTTTTTAGAACAATAAACCTCTTTTTTAAGAGGTTTTTTCTGTATAAACATATGAAAGAGGAGAAACTTAATGGCAAAGAGAACTGATATCAAGAAAGTACTTATCATAGGTTCGGGTCCGATTATAATCGGTCAGGCGTGCGAGTTTGACTATTCGGGAACACAGGCTTGTAAAGCTTTAAGAAAGCTTGGATACCAGATAGTTTTGGTAAATTCAAATCCCGCTACAATCATGACAGACCCGGGAATTGCCGATGTTACTTACATCGAGCCCTTGAATGTAGACAGACTTGAAAAGATTATAAAGAAAGAAAGACCCGATGCAATCTTACCTAACTTGGGCGGACAGTCCGGACTTAACTTGTGTTCCGAGCTTTCAACAGCAGGAATTCTTGAAAAGTACGGAGTAAAGGTAATCGGTGTTCAGGTTGACGCTATCGAAAGAGGCGAAGACAGAATCGAATTTAAGAACACTATGAACAAGCTTGGAATTGAAATGGCTCGCTCAGAGGTTTCTTACTCTGTTGATGAAGCCCTTAAAATAGCCGACAAGCTTGGATATCCCGTTGTTTTAAGACCTGCATACACAATGGGCGGCGCAGGCGGCGGCCTTGTATACAACAAGGAAGAATTAAAGACGGTTTGCGAACGTGGTCTTAAAGCATCTTTGGTAGGTCAGGTATTGGTTGAAGAATCAATCCTTGGCTGGGAAGAACTTGAGCTTGAAGTAGTAAGAGACGCAAAAGGTAAGATGATTACCGTTTGCTTTATTGAAAATATCGATCCTTTGGGAGTGCATACAGGTGACTCATTCTGTTCTGCTCCCATGCTCACAATTTCAGAAGACGTACAAAAGGAATTGCAAAGACAGGCATACAAGATTGTTGATGAAGTAGGAGTTATCGGTGGTACAAACGTACAGTTTGGTCACGATCCTATGACAGGAAGAATTGTAGTTATCGAAATTAATCCCAGAACTTCCCGTTCTTCAGCCCTTGCATCAAAAGCAACCGGATTCCCCATCGCGCTTGTATCTGCAATGCTTGCAAGCGGTTTAACATTAGACGAAATCCCTTGTGGAAAGTACGGAACCTTAGATAAATATGTTCCCGACGGAGATTACGTTGTAATTAAGTTTGCTCGCTGGGCATTTGAAAAGTTTAAAGGCGTTGAAGATAAGCTCGGCACTCAGATGAGAGCTGTCGGAGAAGTAATGAGTATTGGTAAGACTTACAAAGAAGCCTTCCAAAAAGCTATCAGAAGCCTTGAAAAAGACCGTTACGGTTTGGGATTTGTAAAGAACTTTAACGAAAAGAC
>JAILCK010000076.1 GCA_024680435.1 Lachnospiraceae bacterium | reverse complement strand
GGGTCTTTATCATATACAGTTATTCCGAGATATAATGTAGGTCCGTCCCAGATTGCCCTTACTTCACCTTTACTTTCAATCCGGTCAAGACCGTAGCCGTCTTTAAGCTTTAGATTTTCAATCAAAGCAGGCTCTGCGGTAAAATACGCATCTTCAAGTTCTCCGTCTACCACGATTTCATCGGTAGTGAAAACCGCATCGATGCTTTTGGCAGGGTAGTTTTCGCTATCCCAGCCCATTTGGTGCTTCACGATGTTACTGTTTTTTTCAGTCGCAAAGCCCTTAGAATCTGCAAAGGCGCTTGTAGACAACAAGCATACGCTTAGCAGAGTGGCCATGAAAGCCACAAGTGTTTTCTTGCCTCTTTTCATTTTTTCTCTCCCAATTCTTTTAGGCCGTCGTGCTAAGGCTCCGCCTTAAAGAAAAGGAAGTTTTATGGATAAAGAAAGAGTCCCGTTAAAATAACGGGACTCTGCCTACTTCAATTACTTTTTCCGGACGTAACCTTATACGCACTCAGGTCGATAATAGTTTATATGAAAAGGGTGCTATTCCCCTAATCACCGCATTAACCTTTGTGTCCCCATACACAAGATTCTTCTAACCCCTTATTTCCACCCGGTAGGTAAATACTTCTTTGTTGCTTCAATCATATCATCTGCAAGCTTTTCAATTTCTTTGTCAGATGCACGACCCTTTACCAAGGGGTCGTTTTTGAATGCTTCATAAACAAGACTCTTATCATATGTAAGTGATGCCTTTAATATTCTTTCATGGTTCTCTACGTGAGGCTTAATAAGTGCCAATACGTTTTCAGGTATCTTTCCTGCAAATACGGGTCTTATTGCATCACGTTCAAATACTGCGTTTGTTTCAACAACAGCTTCTTTAGGCAAGTTTGAAATCTGAAGTGAAGTGTTTGGAATGTTTACGTTACTTACCACTCTTTCAAGTCCGCAAAGGGCTTTGATGAGTAAGATTCCTTCTTCGCCTGTAGGCTCAAGCTTAACTTCTTCTTCAAAAGAAGCAAGCTTTCTTGCTCTTTCAAGTCTGTTCTTTAAATCCTGCTTTCTCCAGTCAACGCTTGTAAGACCGAAATCCCAACTTTCAACGGTTTCAGGATCCTTAAGGTAAGAATCACCGGGCATAAACTCTGCCAAGTGTCTGTCACCTGCCGCTGCAATCAAGCCAAATCTTCTAAACAAATCCATCTTTACACGATGCTTACATGCAAAGCACTTGTTTGCCCAGTTTTCTGTATCGCTTGAATCGTATCCTTCAGCCATGTGCTCATCAACATACTTTTTATAAATCGGGAAAAGGTCCAGTCCCTTGTATGATGCGTAATCAAACCATGTGAAGTGGTTGATACCAAGTACGTTAACGTGAATGTCGTGTCTGTCGATATCTTCTTTTACGTATCCTTCTTTTTTAAGGATTCCTGCCAATACGTTTTGTGTGCCGAATACTTCGTGGCAACATCCAAAGGCTTTAATTTCAGGATATACGTGATAAAGAATCTTTACACAAAGTGTCATGGGATTTGTGTAGTTAATAACCCATGCATCGGGCGAATATTTCTTGATGGCTTCCGCAAATTCCACAAACATCGGAAGAGTTCTTAAAGCTCTTATCATTCCTCCGGGGCCTGCGGTGTCGCCTACTGACTGATAGATTCCAAGTCTTTCGGGCATATGCACATCAATTGCCATTTCATCGAAGGTTCCGGGCATTATGGAAATTACAACGAAATCCGCTCCCGTTAAAGCATCTTTTAAAGTGTCATATACTTCGTATTTCCACTTTCCTACAGCTTCTTTCTTTTCGCTTATATGATTACCGATTATTGCATTGTTTTCGCTTGCCTTTCTATCGATATCATAAAGTCTGATGGTACCTGACATTCTTTCCTCTCTTGCAAGGTCTGTCATAAATGTCCAAGCCCATCCTCTTGAACCACCGCCAATGTAGGCGATCGTTACATCTTTTACTTTGTTGTCAAAATATTTCATATTATATGTCCTCTTTTCTTTATGTAGACATTCTATAGTAAAAATAGTATAATAGTCTTATTCTATTTTGCCTTTTTTAATCTATTTCAAACAATATTGACTTTCAAGGAGGCATTCCATGCGTCAAACATTATTTGAAGAATCTTTAGACGGAATAACAATCGACCGCGTCATTCGTGATTATGAATACACCATGCCCACAAAGCATCTTCACGATGAATACGAGATTTACTACCTCGTGGAAGGTGAGCGCTTCTACTTTATCGGAAGCCATACATATCACATCAAAAAAGGCAATCTTGTTTTTGTTAACCGAAACGAAATTCACAAAACCGGTATGGCATCAAGTTCTTATCACGATCGTATTTTAATTGAATTTTCCGAAGAACCTTTTGCCACTTTCTTTTCACAATTCGGAGACTTGGATATCCGTGAATTTTTCCAGGCTCATGAAGGTGTCCTTGAAATCGAGCCAAGAGAGCAGCCCTTTGTAGAAAATCTCCTTATTGAAATTCAATCAGAAATTCATCATAAGCTTCCGGGGTATAGGTTAAGCGTAATGAGCAAACTTGCCGCCCTTTTAATCTATGCGGGAAGATATTCGTCAAGGCATCAGGCCATTCCTTCAAAGTCATCCTCTGTTTCAAGACATCAAAAGGTTGATTTGGTGGCCGACTATATCATGGATCATTGCTGCGAGAATCTTTCTCTTGAGACCTTGGCCGCACACTTTTACATAAATAAGTGTTATCTAAGCCGTATTTTTAAGGAAGTAACAAGCTTTACCGTAAACGAATACATTAATTTCCACAGAATCAATAAAGCTCAAAAGCTATTAACCCAAACTTCAATGTCAATCACCGAAATTGCCGCCGAATGCGGTTACGAAAGCCTTACCTACTTTGAAAAAGTGTTTAGAAACTTCCGTGAGATTTCTCCTTTAAAGTACCGTACTTTGTACAAAGAAAGCACTCGTAAGAGAATCACCAAAGGTGATGATGTATAATCTAGAAGGGATAATTCATTATTCCTTCCGTCTTTACGTACCAGTTTTTACAGCTTTTAAGCACTGTCATTGCAAGAAGAAGCGAACCGTTTCCGGGCATATACAAGGGAAGATCGTTTCTTGATACTTGTGCATTAAAGCCGTTTTCTAAGTATGAGTTCTTTTCGCTTTCCATAAGCAAAATATCAAAAGCCTTTTCCATTTGACCATTCTTTGCAAGAACCATTGCAAGTAGTGCAAAATCCCAGCCCCACAAAGACTTAAAGTCCCATACTTTTTCAAACTCTTCAAAAGATTCTTTTAAAATCTTTTCGTGTATCTTATCCGACAACCATCCGTACTGAAACAGCATGGAAGGATGATCTAAATTTAACTTAGTGTATGTTTCATCAAAGCCCTCGAATGCTGAAAGCTTTTTATCATGCACATAAGGGCGAGCCATCTTTTCAGAAATTTTAAGCCACTCTTCGTTGTTTTCTCCAAGCTTATTCATCCACTCAAAAGCAGTCTTTAATCCAAAGCTCCAATAGGATAATTCAAAGGGCGGGTTCTTTATTTCTTCGGGATTACCCTTTTCCTGTACAGAGTATAGAGGGGGCAATAATTCGTATCTGTCATCCTCTTTGTTATATACGCAAAAATCGGCCATGAAGGTTGCGGTTTCTTTTATCAAAACCTTGTACTTATTTAAAAACTCGATTTCAGTCTCATTAGGCACTTCCACTCTGTCGTCTCTGTATCTTGAGAGTCTTAAAAGTTCAAGCATGTATATAATGTGAGGCTGCTGCCAGATTAAAAGCGGTGCTATGGGAGATGGCGAATCATAACCGTCCGGCCCCACCATCTTTGGCCATCTTGCGCCTTTAAAGCCATTCTTATATGCGTTTTCTTTGGCAACGGGCAGAATGTCTATATACCACCTTAAAGACTTTTCAAGAAGTCTTCCTCTTCCGTACAAAGCAGCAAAAGCCGAATGTATTGGGTGCATTTCCAAATGAAATTTACCGTACCAGCTGTTGCAGGTAAGGCCTGTTTCCTGAGAAGGCTTATCGCCAAGATCCTGCACAAGGCACTGATACATTGATGTAATAATCCTTTTTTGAAGGATATCGGCGCGCTTATCTTCAGATTCAGTAACATCAATCATGGCGCCAACATGCCAGTAAGAATAAAATCTAAGCTTTGATTCTTCAAAAATTTCTTTAAAGGAATACTCTTTAATCTCGTCCTTTTTTTGCGAAAAGCTTATTACGGTATTAAAGGTCTGGCTTCCTTTTGATAAAAGCCTCACTTCGTGGTCGCCTGTTTTCTTTGCCGTCATATTTGATAAAAGAAGGGCATAATAAGAAAAATCGTCAAGCCTTCTTTCCACCAAATCTTTATCATTAAACTTTGATAGATTGGTGGTGTGTGCTTTTTTATTGTCAAAATCAGAAGCCGTAATATCGGCGCTTGCATAGGGAAAATCAATGACTATGCTTAATCTGTCTTTACAAAGTTTGGATTCAGCCTTTATTGCAATGGTTGAATCGTTTCCCACAATTGTGGTTACATCCACCTTTTCATTTTCAAGAACAAAGGAGCTTTCCAAGACTCCCGTGTACATATTTAAAGTCTGATTAATATCTCTAATCAGGCCTTTATCTATTTCTTTATCGTCTAAAAAGAATCTGATCCTTGAAAGGTTTGCCCTGTGAGGATTCTTTCTAAACCACTCGTATTCTTTTTCATTGCCGGGCATTTCTTTTACGGGATACTTTACCTTTCTTTCAAGGTAATTGTATTCGGTGAGCTTTAAGTCGCTTTCCAAATACTTTTCTCCCTTCTCATTCGGCGTTACGTGCCATGCCCAGTCAGCCATGGTAAGAAGAGGACAGTTTTCTTTGTACTCATCATACAAAGTCTGAAGTCCCGTCACATCCGCATTAAAGCAAAATGAGCCGTTTCCCAATGTCATTGGAGAATGCGTATCTATTTCATTTAGTTTGGGATTGTATCTACTTACCAGGCTTTCTCTGTTTAGCATGCTACTTAATTAATTATCCTTTCAATCCGCTTGTGCTGATACCGTCCACAAGGTATCTGTTAAATACAAGGAATATTGTAAATACAGGTATCATTGAGAGCGTTGACATCGCAAACATGGGGCCGTAATCCGTTTTGCTGGTTGCGTCGGCAAAAAGTTTTACAGCGATTGATACTGTATATGATGTGGGCTTTCCAAGATAAAGCATGGGGCCCATGTAATCATCCCATTTCCAGTAGAACTGAATGATTATTGTTGAAATAAGTGACGGCTTTAAAAGAGGGAAAATAACTCTTGAAAATACCGAATACTTACTGCATCCGTCGATGATGGCGGCTTCATCAAGTTCTCTGGGAATACTTGTCATAAACTGCATCATCATATAGATAAAGAACGGAGCTCCAAAGAAGTGAGGCACGATAAGGGGAAGGGGAGTGCCTACCCAATGGATTCTGTTATAAATTAAGTACTGAGGAATCATTACAACCTGTCCGGGAAGCAACATGGTTCCGATCATGATGGTAAACCAAAGTTTTCTTCCTGCAAACTTTAATCGTGATAAAGCATATGCAATGAGTGAAGAACTTATTACGGTTCCAAGGGTTGCAAATGTAGTAATCAAAAGTGAGTTTTTAAAATAGGTTGTAAATGTAACATGGCCAAAGCCTCTCCAGCCTTGTGCAAAGTTTTCCCATCTCCAAGCAGGAGGGATGAGGCTTAATGAGCCTGACAAAATTTCTGCATTATTCTTTAACGAACCGGATACCATCCAAAGCACAGGATACACCATTACAAGTCCGAGTGCAGCAATAAAAATGTGGTATATAACGGTCGATACAACTTTTCTTCCTTTCATTTCTACCTCCCGTTAACTTTCCGATTCATTGAACACCCAGTGATTGGATGTCTTAAATACTATTAATGTGATAACGCTCATGATTACCAGCATAACCCAGCTCATTGCACTTGCGTAACCCATGTTACGATTATTAATACCCTGCTTATATACGTACAATGCATAGTACATTGTCGCATCGTTGGGGCCACCGCCTGTGATTACGAAAGCCTGAGTAAATACCATGAAACTTGAGATAAGCTGCATGATAAGGTTGAAGAGGATTATGGGTGATAAGCAGGGCATTGTAATCTTCCAAAATGACTGCCATCCGTTAGCACCGTCAATCTTTGCTGCTTCATAGTAGCTAGAGGGAATTTCCTTTAAGCCTGCGGCAAAAATCAACATCGATGAACCAAACTGCCATACTGTCATTAAAATGATCGGCCACTTGGCGGTCGACATATTTCCAAACCAGTTAACGGTATCTATTCCAAGTTTGCCAAGATTTGCATTGATTAAACCTTTTCTGGCAAACAATTCTTTCCAAACCAATGCTACCGCTACGCTTCCTCCGATCAAAGAAGGTAAGTAGTAAAGTGAACGGTAAAAGCTTACCGCTTTGCTGGGACGTGTAAGAAGGAATGCTATAAACAAAGCAAACGCAAGTTTTAAAGGTACTGAGAAGAAAACATACTCCAAAGTAACTTTAATGGAATTAGTAAATCTTTCATCCTTAAAAAGGTTTATATAGTTCTTGATTCCGATCCACGTCTCTTTATCTATCATGTTGTAATCAGTACATGAATAGTACAAAGAACTTATCATAGGAATAATCGTAAAACACAAAAATCCGATTACAAATGGAGCAAGGAAAACATATCCTACCGTATTATTGTTATAAATAAAGCGGTTCCAACTTGTGCGACCGCTTCCATCGTTTTTCTTTTTATTCATAAAAACCTCTGGGATTTCTTCATATCATAAACGCCCCGCTCCCGGGTGGGCCAAGGGGATGGCTTGAAGCGGGGCGCCATGACTAGCTATACATTAGAAATAGCTTACTTTTAGAACTGCGATTTAGCAAAATCGAATACAGCCTTAGCTGCTTCTTCTGCTGTGCATTCACCATAGATTGCTTTTTCAAGGTAGTAGTTGTACTGTTCCTTGATGGCATCTGTACATGCAGGGCTTGCAGGGTTAACTGCCTTTCCACCTGTATCAAATGAACCAACTACGTCAACGTAAGCATAAACAGTCTTTTCTACATCTGTAAGTTCGTCAGCCAATGCTTCACGAACAGCTGTGAATGTAGGAATACCTCTTTCAGCAAGTAAGATCTTGTTAGCATCTACGTTGCTCTGGAAGAATTCGATAAACTTTGCTGCTTCAGCAGGGTTCTTTGAATCCTGAGATACGCAAAGCATCTGTGAAGACTGAATTGTGATACCTGCAGGGCCGTCAGCTTTCTTTCTGGGAGGATTGATAAGCTTAAGTTCTTCGATTCCGTTAGCCTTTGCTGCTTCTGAAAGTGCTGCAAACTGGTTAGATGCAACCCATGTCATAGCTGCTTCGCCTGATACCACGAAATCCTGCTCGATATCTGCAATTTCCTTACATGCACCGGGATCGGGGAATGCGCCTGCATCAACGAGTTCCTTACGCATTTCGATGTAAGAAGTAAGCATTGAAGGATCGTCGAATCCGAGTCCGTCGTTCTTGTTGTTAAAGAAGCTGTAGTCAAAGCCTTCCTGACCTACGCCCATTGAAGCGCCTGCCTGCCAGTCATCAAACTTTGATGAACCGTAAACATTGAGCTTTTCATGGATTGTAAGACAAGCCTGCTTGTAATCATCCCATGTCCAAGTTTCTGTGGGTTCTGCTACGCCGGCTTCTTGGAACATAGCGGGATTGTAAGCAATACCGTATGTGTTTACACCTGAGCAAAGACCTACCTGATTACCCTCTTCGTCTGCTGCGATACGAAGGAATGCATCTGTTGTACCGGATACATCGATTGTTCCGTCAGCGATGAAGTCGTTAAGAGTATAAATCTTAGACTGATATGTAGGGAAGTTTGAACCTAACTGGAAGATATCCCATACTTCGTTTGAAGCTACCAAAGTGGTGAGCTTGTTGAAGTATCCGTCAAAATCCATGGGTTCGTATTCGATTGTTACATTGGGATGAAGTGATTCGTACAATTCGATAACAGCGATTGTTCTGTCATGTCTTGTCTGTGAACCCCACCAAGCCATACGTAATGTAACAGGTTCTGCTTCGGTTGTTTCTTCGGTTGAAGCAGTTTCAGTGCTTTCTACAACTGAAGTTGTAGTTTCTGTGCTCTCGGTTGATGCAGGTGCTTCCTGTCCACAGCCCACCAAACCAAGAACCATTGCTGCAGTTGCCAATACAGCCAAAAGTTTTTTCTTCATAAGTGAATCTCCCTTCTTAACTTTGGTATTTTTAGTATAAATTTCGTCGATTGCCTAGTCAATATTTTATGAAATTTCCACAAATAGGGTTTCTAAAAAAGTCATTTTCAATCTATATTTACCGAATTGTTTTATTTTTTCGGTTTCCTTTAGTTAATCTAGTTTTGGAAAATCCTTTTATTCGATTTATATTTACTATACTACCCTTAACTTTTTGTTAAATTTAGACAATTTATACACTCAAAAAAGAAAAAGCGGATAAATACTATCCGCTTTTTACTCTTCTTTATCTATTAATCTAACTATATTTTCTAAATCTTACCTGTTACATCAAAGAAGTAAGGTCTTTCTTCCCCAGTCTTATTGGGAGAATGAAGAGTTCCCATCACCTTACCGTCAAGGGCTTTAAACAACATTCCATGGCCTCCGTCCTTTTCAAACAAAAGCTTCGGAACCTGTTTCCAAGGCCCTTTAATGGTGTTGCTTTCGCTCTTTGCAAGAGCAAGTGTGTATCCTTCTTTACCAAAGCTTGACCAAAGCATTGTGATTTTGCCGTTATCATCGGTAAACACGAAGGGACCGTCCGTTACGTAGTTTCCGCCTCTTATATCCACAATCCAGGGAGCTTCAGATGCATGGAAAAGCTCTACGGGCTCACTGATTGGTTTCTTTAAGTCTTTACTTAATTTGATGGCGCAAACCGTTCCGTCAGTAATCTGCACCCATTCATGGCAAAATACGATGTATGGCTGATTGTCTTCTGTCTTTTCAATGTACAATGTTCCGTCCAAGCACTCCCAGTCTCTTGGAGTAACAGGACCGTCCGAATGAAGTTTAAAAGGTCCTAAGGGCGAATCCGCCTTTAAAATCTGTGTTCCTCTGCAAACACCGTCTGCTTTAAAAGAAACAAACATGTAAAAAGCTCCGTCATAGACATGCACTTCCGGAGCCCAGAAGTTTTTATCTGCCCAGAATCCTTCTGGAGGTAAAAATACAACTTTAGGGTCTTCAAAGTTTTCAAGATCGGTACTTACATAGCAATCAAGGCCGGTTCCTTTTCCCCAGCACTCAGGACCTCTTGTTCCGTACATGTAATACTTTCCTTCATGCACCAATACAAAGGGGTCTCTTATATTAATTTCTTCACGTTTTATCATTCTTTCTCCTCTTATAGCCCATCTTCTTATAATATTTTTCCTTGGCGGCATACATTCTCTTGTCTGCCTCCATGTAAACATTACGAGCTTTGGGTTTGGACAACTCGCTTGACCTGCAATAGCCGTAGGATGCACTTACTTTCACATCCGCGTTTTCTTCATTGCATTTATCGATTTCTTCATCGAACTTTTTAAGCTTGTCATCCACGTCATAACCGTATGCGTCCTTGATCATTACGATAAACTCGTCGCCACCCATTCGACCGAGCACTTCGCCTTCGTTAAATACAAGCCTAAGTGTATCAGCAAATCGTGTGATAAGAGCATCGCCCATTTCGTGACCAAACTCATCGTTCGTTGTTTTTAAGTTATTTAAGTCAAATTGAATAATTGCATATTCAAAGCCTCTTTTGTCAATTTCATCAAAGACTTCTTCACATTTTCTTCTTGTGTAAAGGTTTGTAAGCACATCTTCATATGCAATCTTTTCAAGAAACTTTGTCTCAGCCACTTTGTACATGGCTTCACGCATTTCCAAAATAAAGTCAACAAGCATGGCGGTAACAAATATCAAAGCTCCCGCAGCGGAGTAGCTTTCAAAGTCGTTGGCCGTGCCGTATTTTCCGTAAAACTTATTTAAATCAAACACCAAGATGTCTCTGTAACCTATTATCAAAAGTACAAAAACACCGATTGCCAAAATTCTGTGGCTCTTGTTTCCAATCAAATCTTTTACAACAAGGTAGCAAATGAATGCGCCCACTATACACATGAAAGCTCTGTAAAGCCTTGCAAAAGTAGGAAGGTGGCATACTCCCAAAAGCTGAGTCAATGCAGCCACACAGAATAATTGGATTTCAATAAACAAAAGAGCGTAATATATAAAGCTTTCCACTCTGTTTTGCCTTTTTTCTACATCACTTCTAAAGTAAAGAATGAGAGGGAACAAAACTAAGTAGAAAGAAAAATATTCAACATAAGATTTCACCCTGATGCTTGAAGTAAAGATGACATCGAGGTTGTAGTTACATAAAGTCCATAGGCCTATGCACATAGCGAAAATTCCTATACTGAAAAGTCGCTCCATAGTATAAGACTTAAAGTAAAGAGCAAAGGTGATAAAGGTGATACAAAGTCCCACCACCACCAAGGCCACGGATATAGCAAAGGGGCCAAGCTTTTCCGCATAGATAGTCTCTATAACGGAACCTTCGTCATAAATAATAGGGGTAGCTATAGACGAAAAAGCATGATCTTCAGTTACATAAAGGGTAATTTTTAAAGTTTTTCCCGCTGAATTATCGGGAATGGTGATGTTTCTTGTGCCATAGCCCAAGAAAACACCTTTTTCATAATCATCAAGACCGTATTCAAAAATGCGCTCGCCGTCAATGTAGACCTGCACCACGCTGAATACCATATGAAAAGACATTGTTATATTCGAGGGTAAATCTTCCGGTAATTTAACAGAGCAAACAATCCAATCGCCACGCATAGCCATCGGACCTCTGAACTCTTCAAGATTCACATCTTCATAAATATCAGTGTTGTTGTATTTAATTGTCCAGCCGTCTGCTATCCGGGTAACTTCGCCGTTTCTTGTGGTCTTGCTGTTAGAAATAAAAGCAATCACCATCACCATGACAGCAAAAGAAAACATTATCCAGTTTAAAGCTCTAGACTTCCACTGTTTCAAGAAAACACCCTCCAAATGCGCCTGTGCACTGATATTATATATATGGATTCTTTGTTTTTCAATTAATTTTGCAAAAAGAGGTACAAAAAACGCCTTTTTTACGCCTTTGTACCTCATAAAATACAATTTATGCCAATTCTTTCTTGCTAAAACTATACATACTTTCTAAGAGTGTTAGCCACGGCACCGGGGCCTTCAAGAAGCTCAACAAAGTACTTTTCAACAAGCTCTCCCAAGCCTACCTTGTAAAGGTCTACTCCAAAGATCTTATCGTTTGAAAGAATAGGGCTTACCTTTTCGTGAACATCCTTGTCACCAAGCTTGATGCTTCCTACGTATTTTCTTAAATCATCAAGCAAAGGATCTGAGCTTGGCTCAAAGCTTTCGCCGGCATCGTTTACGCCAAGTAAATATCTTAACCATCCTGCGAATACCAAAGGAATCATCTTAAGGTCTGAAGCCTTTAAGTCTTCTCTTGCTTCATAAGCCTTAATGGTCTCACCAAATCTGATGCCTACCTTCTGTGAAGTATCTGTAGCGATTCTCCAAGGTGAGTCGGGCATGAAAGGATTGGGAATACGAAGCTTTACAACTTCATCGATGAATTTCTTAGGATCAAGAACGCCCGGGTTAATAACTACGGGAAGTCCTTCTTCATAGCCGATTCTTTCAACAAGCTTTTTAAGAAGAGGATTCTCCATTTCCTTAGAAATGAGATTGTATCCAAGAAGGCATCCGTATACCGCAAGAGCTGTATGTAAAGGATTCAAGCAAGTACATACTTTCATCTTTTCTACTCTGTCAACGATATCTCTTTGTGTGTAGATTACGCCGACTTTGTCGAGGGCGATTTTACCGTTGGGGAATGCATCTTCAATAACAAGATACTGGCATTCTTCCGCATTTACGAAAGGCGCCACGTATGTGTTCTTTGATGTAATAACGGCTTCCAAATCTGAAATGTCGTCGCCCTTAAGCATCTTTTCAACGCTTTCGTCGGGTCTGGGAGTAATTTTATCGATCATTGACCAAGGGAAAGAAACCTTACTTGAATCATTCACATAGTCTAAAAACTCTTTTTCGCAAAGGCCTGCTTCAACCCATGCTTTTGCAAAAGAAGAAACTGCTGCGTATAACTTGTCTCCGTTATGAGAGCAGTTATCCATACTAACCATAGCTACGGGAAGCTTGCCTGCCAAAAATCTTTCATAAAGCATAGCGCTAACTTTACCCATGTAGCTTGTAGCCTTTAAGGGGCCTGCTTCAAAGTCTGCCTTTACGGGAGGAACGATTTCTCCTGCCGCATTTGTAAGGGAATAACCCTTTTCAGTGATTGTAAAGCTTACCATCTTTAAAGAAGGAGCTCTGAAAATCTTTTTAAGTCTGTCGTAATCGGCCGAAGCTTCAGGGTTAACTGTAAGTGATTCAACAATACTTCCGATAACTGCCTTATCGATTGAACCGCTTGCCTTTAATGTAACGGCAATACCGAGATTATCGTGAGGACGATACATTTTTTCGATTATTTCATAATCAAAACCTTCTGCCGCAATAAGTCCCGTCTTTTCGATTCCCTTGTTAAGAAGCTCTTCCAAAAGTGCTGCCTGGAAAGCTCTGAAAATATTTCCTGCTCCAAAGTGAATCCATTCGGGGTTCTTTAATGTTTCTTTTGTTACTGCTTCTCTATCATAAGACCAAGTCTTATAACCTTTTTCATTCCAAGCCTGTTTGTTCTTAAGGCCTTCGTTTGATAAATTAAGTGCCATGTCTTTTCCTCTTATTTATTGCTCTTTTCGATTGCTTCCCAAAGTCCGTTTAAGTAAGTTGCACCAAGTGCTCTGTCGTAAAGACCGTAACCGGGCATTGCAACTTCGCCCCAGATCATACGTCCGTGGTCGGGACGGATAGGACCGTCAAATCCGATGTCATAAAGAGCCTTCATGATTTCATACATATCGAAGGTTCCGTCAGAAGAAAGGTGTGCGGATTCTTCGAAGTCTGTAGGAGAGTTGAACTTAAGGTTTCTAACGTGTGCGAAATGGATACGTCCCTTAAGTGCGCGAATCATTTCGGGAAGGTTGTTCTGTAAGTTTGTGCCGTATGAACCGGAACAGAATGTTACACCGTTGTGCTTGTTATCAACCATCTTCATCATTCTTAAGATGTTTTCTTTGTTGATGATGATACGAGGCAAACCAAATACGCTCCATGCGGGATCGTCGGGGTGAATTGCCATGTTGATGTCATACTTGTCACAAACGGGCATGATTCTTTCAAGGAAGTACTTTAAGTTAGCAAAAAGCTTCTCATCGTCAACATCCTTGTACATTTCAAATAATTCTTTAACCTTAGCCATTCTTTCGGGCTCCCAACCGGGCATAACATGTCCGTTTGAATCACCTGCGATAGAATCAAACATTTCTTCAGGCTTTATGGCATCGATTGCTGCCTGGTTGTAAGCAAGAACTGTTGAACCGTCGGGACGCTTTCTTGCAAGTTCGCTTCTTGTCCAGTCAAATACGGGCATGAAGTTGTAACATACCATGTGAATGTCTTCCTGTCCGAGACGTTCAAGTGTGGTGATGTAGTTATCGATGTATTTGTCTCTGTCAGGAGTACCAACCTTGATGGCATCGTGAATGTTTACACTTTCGATACCTGCAATCTTAAGTCCTGCTGCTTCAACTTCTCTTTTAAGAGCACGAATGTCTTCAAGCTCCCATGCTTCTCCGGGTACTGTATCGTAAAGAGTGGTGATAACAGCTTTAACGCCGGGTACCTGTCTTATCTGTTCAAGGGTTACGGAATCATGCTTGCTTCCGAACCATCTTAATGTCATCTGCATAATTAGTGCCTCCTAAGTATCTAAACTTCATTTGTTTTCACTTTATATATGAATCGTAAAGTATTTATTAAAAACTTTGAATAATCGGGGTTGTTGTTAACATTGCAAAAATTGCGCTTTTGCTTTATAGTTTCTTTAAAAGGAGTTTATATATGAAAAAACAAGAGCTTATTACGCCCTTTTCCACAAGGCAATACATGTTTTCAAAGGACTTTGAAATCTACTACTATTCAAACTCGCCGGGACTTCCCGTAAGCGAACATTCTCATGATTACTACGAGTTTTACTTTTTTATAGAAGGAAACATTAATATAAGGGTAGAAGGAAATGCCATTAATTTGCATCCCGGAGACTTACTTATCATTCCTCCGGGGGTTAAGCATTGCCCCGAATACCTAGACTCAACTACCCCCTACAGAAGATTCGTGCTTTGGATAAGCGCCGACTATTGTAACCGCCTTATGCAGGCTTCCACCGATTACGGTTATTTGCTTCAGCTTGTCACCACCACTCACGAATACCGTTTTTCAAACGACGTGCTTGCTTTTAATGAAATTCAGTCCATGCTTTTTAATGTCACTGCGGAAGTAAAAGGAAACCGATTCGGAAAAGACGCAAAAGTTTCTTTGATGTTAAATGACCTGGTGCTTACCCTAAATCGTATGATTTACGAAAGAAAAACAATCGGTACATCAGGCTCAAAAGAACGCCTTTCAAACATCATAAGCGACTACATAATGCTTCACCTAGACGAGGATCTTTCTTTGGAAAGACTTGAAAAGGAGTTCTATGTAAGCAAATACCACATCGAGCACGTATTTAAAGACGACTTTGGCATTTCAATGCACAAATTTATTCAGATGAAACGCTTATACGCCTGTAAAGACGCAATCGGAAGCGGTAAGCCCATTCAGGAAACCTTCCCTCTTTACGGTTTTAACGACTATTCTGTATTCTTTAGAGCATTCAAAAAAGAATTCGGTCTTAGTCCGAAGGAGTATCAGATGATTCAGCGTTAATGTCATCGTAGGGAGTCACGTCCCTCTTTAACGCTTGCTTTTCAATCTCTTCTTCCTTTTTTCTTAAAGCTTCTTCGTATCCTTTTAGAGCAGCAAATGGCATAAATTGCTTTGCACGCTCTAAAGGGGTCATTTTAGGTCGGAGGTTGCTCATCGTCTGTGCCCTCCTATCTGATTGTTTCTTTCTATTGTTTTTCCGCCTTCTTCAAGGTTCATGCCCTTTAAAACGGCGTTACTTCCGTATTTTTCTTTTAAAGAAATCACAGCCTTTTGCATTTTGACTTCTTTAATCTCTTCATCGATATCGCTAAATAGGCTCATCTGCCTAAACTCATCTTCCACAATATTGTTGAAAGAAAGATTCACCCTTTTAATAGGAATAGCCGGGTCTTTTATCCTTTGATAAAGCTTTGCTACTTCTGCAACAATTACGGAGGAGCTGTTTGTATATGAAGCTAATCTTACAGTCCCGTGCTCGTATCCCATCTTTTCTCCGTATGATAAGTACAAAGAAACCGATTCCGTTACCTTATTCTTTTTAACAAGCTCAAGGGTGAGTAAATCAGCCATTTCCTTTACGATTAAAAGCCCTTCTTCATGGCCGTAATCCCGGCTTAATACTTGCCCGTTAGAAATCCCGTTTGTTGAGGGCTTATATTTCTTTATATCTTTAATGGTGGCTGTTTCTCTTCCCCATGCATGGTCTATTAAAAGCTCTGCATCGATTCCAAAAAGGTGATATAAAAGGTCTTCATCAGCATGAGCAATATCTCGCATGGTTTCGATGCCACTTCTTGCCAAACGTTTTACGGTTCCGTGGCCCACTCTCCAAAAGTCTGTTAAGGGAAGATGATCCCAAAGCCTTTTTTGATACAATTCTTCATCAAGAAACGCTATATGGTCGGCGCTGTGCTTTGCCATTATGTCCATTGCTATCTTTGCAAGGTATAAATTGGTGCCGATTCCGCAAGAAGCCGTAATGCCGGTCTTTTTAAATATGTCGTTCATCATTCTGAGAGATAACTCTCTTGCATCGCAACCGTACATATCAAGGTAATCAGTAACATCCATAAAAACTTCATCGATAGAATAAACATGAATGTCATCTTTTGAAATATAGCTTAAATAAATCCCGTAAATATCAGCAGAAACATCGATGTATTTCTGCATTCTGGGAACCGCCATAATGTATTTAATTGACTTTGGTATTTCAAATACCCTGCATCTCCCCGGGACACCTAATGCCTTCATGGCAGGGGATACCGCAAGACAGATTGTCTTTTCCGTTCTGTCAGGGTCTGCCACCACAAGGTTTGTTTTAAAAGGGTCAAGCCCTCTTGCCACACACTCTACCGATGCATAAAAGGATTTTAGGTCGATACAAACATAGGTTCGATTGTTCATGATTTAATTATGCAACAAAGAAACCATATTTTCAACCGAAACATTGAATAACAAGAAAGATCGATGATTTCTCATCGACCTTTCCAAATTCATTTTAACCGATATCCGGTTCAACTTTTAATTCAATTGTATCTTTTACTTTTCCGTCTGTTTCAAAAACAATGATTTCGTTCTTTCCCTTTTTAAGTAAGGGACCGGGAATGTATAATCTCTTTTGAGGTCCGATTTCCCAGAATCTTCCAAGGTTAAAGCCATTTAAGAAGATACAGCCTTTTCCCCAGCCTTCAAAATCAAGGAAGGTATCGGCAGGTTCATCCACATCCACTTCAAATTTGTAGAATGCGGGAGTGCCTTCTTTATA
>JAILCK010000045.1 GCA_024680435.1 Lachnospiraceae bacterium | reverse complement strand
TCCGCCGCCTATAACGGATGTGGGAATGAGGGAATCTCTCAACCCCTTAATAGACCTTTTTAAGGAATGGCCCGCAAGCAAGCCAATTAAGAGTATTGCGGGAAGAAGCACTCCTCCCCAAACGCTATAATCCCAAAAATTTGTCATTTTCTTTACCCGTCCTTATATTTTTGTATCTATAGAAAATATTTACATATTTAACCGCATTAAAAGATTTTGAAGGCTTAAGCTGGAAAATGTCTTTGTCTTTATAAATGTTTAGCTTGTTCTTTCCAAGGACCGTAACCGCTTTAATTTCGTCAAAAAGAAACTCTTCTGCATTTTCACCATGATTAACAATTATTCTGTCAGGGTACAAAGAAACCCTTGCGCCCTTACTTATAAGCTCTTTTCTTTTATAAACGATTACTTTGTAAAAATCTGCCTTTTCACTATATAAAGGCGAATCTGTTTCTTTGCTTAAATCAAGGGTATTTACATACTTTTCCTGAGCCTTTATCCAGTCAAGCACATACTCATATTGAAATGGCTCATTAACACCTTCAAGTTTCTTTGTATCCAAATAGCGAATTGTCTTTTGGCATGTTAAACAGCTTATGGTGTCTTTGTGGCTTATAAATGTGGAAAGCCCGCATTTAGGGCAATAGTACACAGCTCTCTCTAAGTATTCGGCAGGTTTCTTTGACTTATAAGATTCTTCTGAATTTGCTTCGTTAACGTATAGCTCTTTACAAATAAGGTCGTATAGCTCTTCCTTTGAAAGAGCGTTAAATTCTTCAGGCTCCACAATCTTAGAAACCTTTGCGGTAAGCTTACCTTTTCTGATGCAATCGCTCCAGCGAGGCTGCACTCCATAGCCACCTTCTATTTTAAAGAAAGCGATGGGAAGGTTTATTTTCTTTGCAAGAGTCACGATTGCAGGATTAATGTATGTGGTGACACCGGAATAGGTTCTTTGACCCTCAGGGGCAATTGCGATGTTTCCGCCTTCATTTGCCACCTTAATGCAAAGCTTAACCGCATTTAAGTCTGAAGTTTGTTTCTTTATGGGAATAGGCGCAACAGAAAACCTTAAAAGCTTTGACAAAAAGCCCATGGAGAAAATATCTTCCGTTGCAAGATAGTAAACCGGGCGAACAAAGGTAAGCCCTATAAAGAATTGATCGTATGCCGTCTGGTGATTGTAAAGAATTAAGAATTTTCGCTTCCTAGCTTCCTTAAAGCGTTCAAATTTGACGTGATATTTTAGGACAGTCATCGCCCACACGATTGGATAGGCGATAGCCGATATGATAATGTGTCGTAGTTTTATCCACTTTTTTTCTTTCATAATACCCCGATTACCTTTTATACTTTTATTTTGCCATAACCTTAGACAAAATTAAAGGTCTAATAAATTTATACCCAAAATGTGCTATTATATAAGTAGTGTAAATAATGTATAGGGAGAATTTATATGGGACATGTGATGCTGATACTCTCCGAATTATCAGTCGCTTTCGCAGCAATTCTTTTTTTGTACTTATGTTTTAAAATCCCCACAAAGGAGCAACAGCTTTTACACCTTGTAAGCACTTGCACGTTTATTTTGGCCCTCGGCGGCGCCATAACGGCAAATGCTCCTACTTCACGTGTGGCCGAAACAGGTCTTTACATTTCTTATTTTGGCGGAGCCTATATCGGTTTTTGCTATCTTTTAATTATAACCTTGCTTACCCACATTAAAATTCCAAAGGCAGTAGAGGCTACGATTTGCCTTATTAACTTAGGCTTTGTAATGTGCGCCATCACAAATTCTTCCCATCACCTTATGTACAAAGGCATTGCCTATGCCATAATTAAGGGCGAATCCGCTACAAGATTTGTTACCTTCGGGCCAGTATTCTACGCCTATGCAGGCTGGCATATTGTTATGCTTTTAATGGCTTTTCATATAATACGTATTTGCAAGATAAAGAAACCGGTTATCTATAAGAGCATGAAAAAAATAATTTATGCTTATGTATTTGCCTGCATGACAGCCTTTGGTTTCTTTGTATATTCAAACTCCATCGATGCAAGATACGATTACAGCGGAATTGTCTTCTGTATTTGCTCATATTTTCTTTTGATTATGACTTACAGATTCAGGACACTTCCTTTAAACCAGGGAACCCGTGACGCTGTGCTTGATACGATAGACGATATAATCGTTGGAACAGACCATTTAAATCGCTACATTTTTTCAAACAAGCATGCAAAAGACGTATTTAACGCCGCCGACTTCTTTGCTTACGGAATATCCTTAAATGAAATAACCCCTGAGCTCGATGAGTTTCTGTCTTTAAAGGACGGGGATTCCTATTCCAAAGGCACAAATACCTACATTTGCTCGATTGTGGATATTATGAGCGGCTCAAAATCGGTTGGTAAGGTGCACTGGCTTAAAAACATCACCATGGAGCAATCCTTTGTGGCTGAGACTATCAGGTTAAAAGAAGCCGCTGAGGCAGCAAACATTGCAAAGGGACAGTTTCTTGCTCATATGTCCCACGAAATTCGCACACCTATCAATGCAATTTTAGGCTTAAATGAGCTTACATTAAGAGAGTCAAAAGAAGAAAACATTTTGGATTACGCCGAAAACATAAAAATAAGCGGCGAATCCCTTCTTACAATAATTAACGATATTTTAGATTATTCAAAGCTTGAATCTGGAAAAATCGAGCTTGCCCACTCAGACTACGATCTTGCCATCATGATTAAAGATCTGGTGGTATCAACGCAAACAAGGATAGGCGAAAAAGATATTAAGTTTAATACGATTATAGACCCCACTCTTCCCCGAGTATTAAAGGGCGACGCAGTAAGAGTAAAACAGGTCATTATGAATGTTTTGTCTAACGCCGCAAAATATACGGAGAAAGGTCACATCGAATTAAAGATTTCCTATGAATCTAAAGATGACTCAAGCATCTTACTTAAGATTGCGGTGAGCGATACCGGTATCGGCATTAAAGAAGAAGACATCCCTAAGCTCTTTGAACGTTTTGAACAGCTAAAAATAAAAGACTACGGAGCCTTGGAGGGAACAGGCCTAGGCATGAGCATCACAAAGAAAATCCTTGATATTATGGGCGGAGCAGTCTTGGTGGACTCTAAGGTGGGTGAAGGCTCAAGCTTTTATATGCTTATTCCCCAGGAAGTTTCAAGCTATGAAAACATCGGAGAATTCGGCAATTTAAATATAAAGAACGCCTTTGCAAAGACCGTTAAGAGAGAACGTTTCACAGCCCCTGATGCCAAAGTATTGGTGGTTGATGACAATAAGATAAACAGACGTCTTGCAATCGAACTTTTAAAAGAAACCCATATGCAGTTTTTTGAAGCGGAAAGCGGTCCTAAGATGCTTGAAATGATTAAAGATGAACATTTTGATTTA
>JAILCK010000037.1 GCA_024680435.1 Lachnospiraceae bacterium | reverse complement strand
GAGCCTTCCGAACCGCCTGCTCCGATGATTGTATGTATTTCATCGATAAAAAGAATGATATCGTTACTTTCAGTAACTTCTTTAATAAGTTTCTTCATTCTTTCTTCGAATTCGCCACGGTACTTTGTACCTGCAACCATTCCCGACAAGTCTAAAGAAAGCACTCTTTTATCTTTAACGGTTTCAGGCACTTCACCTGACACTATTCTTAAAGCCAAACCTTCAACAATGGCTGTTTTACCAACGCCGGGCTCTCCCACAAGACAAGGGTTATTCTTTGTACGTCTTGAAAGAATCTGCACCACTCTTGTAATTTCATCGTTTCTTCCAATTACGGGGTCAAGCTTTCCTTCTCTTGCAAGCTTTGTTAAATCCTTTGAAATGGAATCAAGGATATTTTCGCCCTTTTTCTTTTTAGGGCCAATCTTTGAATCTTCTTTTGCGTCTCTTGGATCTTCGCCCATAGCAAGAAGTGTCTGTATATAAATTTCGGTAGGATTTTTCTTTAATGCCAAAAGAATCTGAACCGCACAGTTATGGCCTTCTCTGATAATAGCAAGCAAAATGTGCTCTGTTCCGATGGTGCCTGAATGATACTTTTCAGCTAAGCTCTCAGCATCCTGTAAGATTCTCTCCGTTCTTGGAGTTAGGCCTGCACGCTCTTTTAAAAGGGTACCGTGTCCGCTTACAGTTAAGTCTCTTATTAAATCATAGACATCATCTATATTTGTAATGACATTACGAAGAACGGCACTTGCCACACCGTTTTGCTCTTTACATAAGCCTAAAAGAAGGTGTTCACTGCCGATATAATAATGCTTTAAAAGCTTTGATTCTTTTTCCGCAATCTTTAGCGCCTGTTCGGCACTGTCTGTAAATGGAAGTCGCATGTAAATGCCCCCTTTGTCTTAAAATCCCACGGTAGTAAAACCGTGGGACTATAAGTTAATTAATTATTTGAACCATCGTCCAAATCTAAGAATCCGTATTCCATATCGTCGTCATTGCTGGCTTCGCTGGTCCTGGGATAAGGAATCTGCCTTACTTCAAGGTTTGATGTGCCGACTCTGCTTCTTGCCTGTCTTTCATCGGAATATGCTGCCGATGCCTGAGAAGGCTTAATGATGGTGCCGTCGGGCTTTCTTACTGAACCGTCTTCAAAACGGATGCTTCCGTCCTGAAGCTTAACTCCGATTTTTGCTTTTCTTATTGAGCCATCGGGCATTCTGATGGAGCCGTCGGGAAGTCTCTCCCCTGTAAGTACGCTCTGTTTAACCGTAGGCTTTACGGTGTTTGCACTTCTTTGAGGTGCCTGTTCGTGAACTCTTGAATATCCGGGCTCACGTTCTTCAGCTCCTACGGAAGGCATCTTAAAGGAAGATGCTCTTGTCTGAGCCTTAGGCTTTTCTTCATAGTAATCGTTTCTCTTTTTAGAAGCGGGCTTTACGGGCTCTTCCGTTTCTTCGTCGGAACCGTAATACCAGCGTCTGACAGAAATGTATGCGTATACGCCAAGTCCTATGAGTGCAATGATAACAAATGCCAATGCACCGATGATTATATTCTTTTTCTTTAATGCGCCTTCATATTCTTTCTGCTTTTCGTTAAAGCTGTCGATGGCTGCGTAGAGCTCTTCAATTGAAACTCTGTTACCCTTAACGTAGTTGTTTAAATACCATACTCCGTCATCGCCTTTAACCGCTTCATAGTCCTTGTATTCAGGCTCGGGTTCGGGCTCGGGTTCAGGTTCGGGTTCAGGCTCGGGAGCAACTTCGGGCTGCTTTTCCATAAGCTCTCCGTCAAGCTTTACAAAGTCTGAACGAATATAACCGTTTACTTCTTTTCCGTCTACCGTATATGTTACGCGTAACCACTGCTTTCCGTCGCTTGCCGTTGCAAAGCCTGTAACGGTAACTGCAGTGTTTGCCTTTGCGTTATCTACTACCTTATGATTGGTGGAAGCACCTTCTCTTACTCTAACATCACCTGTAACGCTTCCCCCTACAGGTTCAGCTTCCGTTGCAATCGTCTGTTCAACGGTAACTTCTACCTGGGGAACTTCGGTGGTTGTTTCTTCTTTCTTAGCGCTTACGCCTTCTGTTGTAACAAGGTCACTTCTTATATAACCTGTTGTGCTTCCGTCCGAAAGCCTTATCTTGTACCATGTATATCCGTTTGAATCGGTTTCGGATCCAAGTACGTCGTAAACATCATTCTTTGCCGCGCTTCCCACAACCGTGCCGGATGTGCTGGCGTTTGACCTTACATATGCGCTGTCTGCGGTAACTGTTGCCTTTCCGTCCGCAAAAGCATTGATTGTAAAAAGAAACCCTGTCGCAACAACGACTGTGGCTGCAAATAAGGCTTTCTTTATTAACCTTCTAACCCTAATCATGCATCTCCTCCGCTAACTTCATGGAACCTGCTTTAATATCAAGTTTCCCTGCTTTTACCATGCCGTTTATAACTTTACGGCTTACCCCCGTCACCTTTTCTACTTTCAAAACATTTACGCCCGGGTTCCTTTCGACATAGTTTCTCACAAGGCCGTATGCATCATACTGCGTATATCCGCAGGCCTCGCACTTATACTCGCCGATACCCATGTACTTAAGCATTTTGCCGCACCTATCGCAAAGCAAAGGGCGATCGTAAATCTCGTCTTCAAAAGGATCAGGTAATTTTAAATCTCCCAAATTTATACCTCTTCTCATGTAACAAAACTGTTACAGATTCTCGATGGCTTTCGCTATATCGGTACGCATGTACTTATTTTCAAAAGAAACCCAATTGCATGCTTCATACGCTTTCTTTCTGGCTTCTTTAAGCGTAGCCGCGGTGGCTGTTACTCCCAAAACACGTCCACCGTTAGTGACTATTTTACCATCTTTATTAAATATTGTACCAGCATGGAAGCAATAAAAATCGTTTTTATTCTTAAAATTTTCTAAACCTGTTATCTCAAATCCCTTTTTGTAGGAAAGAGGATAACCATCGCTGGCCAAAACCACACAAACGGCAGCATCATCCATAAACTTTAAGTCTATTTTATCAAGGGTGCCGTCTATGCATGCTTCACATACATCAATTATATCACTTTCCATTCTTGTAAGCACTACCTGTGCTTCGGGATCTCCGAAACGGGCATTGTATTCAAGTACCTTGGGGCCGTTTTCTGTAAGCATAAGTCCAAAGAAAATAACTCCCTTAAACTCTCTTCCCTCTTGCCTCATGGCATCAACGGTCTTTTGGAAAATTTCTTTTTGGCAATATTCATCTATTTCTTTTGTAAAGAAGGGACTGGGAGAAAAGTTACCCATTCCTCCTGTGTTAAGCCCTTCGTCATTGTCTTTTGCACGCTTGTGATCCTGGGCGGAAGCCATGGTCTTAATGGTCTTTCCGTCTACAAAAGATAAAACGGAAACTTCGCGTCCTGTCATGAATTCTTCGATTACAAGCTTATTTCCCGCGCTTCCAAACTTCTTATCGCGCATGATTTCTTTAACACCTTCCATTGCTTCATCCAAGGTGTTGCAAATAAGCACGCCCTTACCAAGTGCCAAACCGTCTGCCTTAAGCACTATGGGAAGTTTTGCGGTCTTTAAATATTCGCAGGCCGCATCAGCATCTTCAAATGTCTCATATGCAGCAGTGGGAATATTGTATTTTTTCATTAAGTCCTTTGAAAAGGCTTTGCTTCCTTCCAAGATAGCAGCCTTTTTATCAGGTCCGAAGGCTTTAATTCCATTTTCTTTTAAAACATCAACCAAGCCTCCTACCAAGGGATCGTCGGGTCCGACTATGCAAAGATCTATTTTTTCATCCACACAAAACTTTGCAATTTTATCAAATTCCATAACGGAAATAGGCACACATTCCGCAATTTCCGCTATTCCCGCATTTCCGGGAAGAGCAAAAATCTTGTCTGCCTTTTTTGACTTTTTAACGCTTACAGCTATGGCGTGTTCTCTTCCGCCGGATCCTACAATCGCAATTCTCATTAATTTTCTCCTATTTTAACTTCGCCTTGAGCAATTCTTTGAATGGTCTTAGGTAAAATAACCCATTCAGCCTCTTCCATAATACGCTCCTGAAGTGACTTTGCGTCGTCGCCTTCTTTAACGTATACAGCCTTTTGGTCTATGATTCTTCCGGTGTCGATGCCCTCATCCACAAAATGAACGGTGGCGCCGCTTACCTTAACGCCCTTCTTTAAGGCTTCTTCATGCACCTTTATGCCGTAAAAGCCCTTTCCGCAAAAAGAAGGTATAAGGGAAGGATGGATGTTTATGATTCTGTTTTTAAACTCTCTGATGATTTCAACGGGCACGTTTACAAGGAAGCCTGCAAGCACTATTAAATCGGGCTTGCATTCCTTTAATGCATCAAGCAAAGCCTTGTTAAAATCGGCTCTCTCCGCATAGTCTTTGGGGCTTACGCATATAGCTTCAACGTTTCTTTTCTTTGCTCTCTCAAGTGCAAAGGCTCCGGGATTGTTTGAAATCACTCTTACAATCTGTGCATCGGTTATTTTCTTTTCTTCAATTGCTTTAAAAATAGCCTCTAAGTTTGTGCCGCCTCCCGACACGCAAACGCAAACCCTAATCATTTAAGATAACTCCCTTTTCTCCGGCAATTGTTCTACCGATTAAGAATGCCTCATCTCCTGCATTCTTTAATGCAGCGATTGTTTCTTCAACATCTTCACCGTCAACGCAAAGCACCATTCCGATACCCATGTTGAAAGTGTTGTACATCATCTCTTCGCTGATTTCACCCTTCTTTTGCATAAGCTTAAAGATAGGGGGAACTTTGTAGCTTGACTTATCAACAGAAGCGATAATGCCTTCGGGAAGCATTCTGGGAATATTTTCATAGAATCCGCCACCTGTAATGTGGCTGCAGCCCTTAATCTTTATTCCGGCCTTTTTAACTTCTTTTAAGGCTTTAACATATATTCTTGTGGGAGCAATCAAAGCTTCTCCAAGTGTCTTTCCAAGTTCTTCATAGTAGGTATCAAGGCTTTCTTTTGTCATTTCAAACACTTTTCTAACCAAAGAAAATCCGTTTGAATGAACCCCTGATGATGCGATACCGATAAGTGCGTCTCCGGGCTTAATGGTTTCTCCTGTAATTAAGTCTTTTTTATCAGCTACACCTACACAAAATCCTGCCAAATCGTATTCATCCACAGGCATTAAATCAGGGTGCTCTGCCGTTTCACCGCCAACAAGTGCACATTCGGACTGTCTGCATCCTTCTGCCACGCCCCCTACGATTGTTGCAATCTTTTCGGGATAGTTCTTTCCGCAAGCTATATAATCAAGGAAAAATAAGGGCTCTGCTCCTGCGCATGCTACGTCGTTTACACACATTGCCACGCAGTCGATACCGATGGTATCATGCTTATCCATTAAAAATGCAAGCTTAACTTTCGTGCCGCATCCGTCTGTTCCCGATAAAAGAACGGGCTCCTCCATGTTCTTTAAAGCTGCTGCCGAGAAAGCTCCCGAAAAGCCTCCGATTCCTCCCAAAACTTCAGGGCGCATGGTGCTTTTAACCGCCGCCTTCATAAGTTCAACAGATTTGTAGCCGGCTTCAATGTCTACGCCTGCCTTCTTGTAATCAAGTCCCATTCTAAATCTCCTTATTTTCCGTAATTTTTGTATCCGGTTTCTTTTAACTTTTTATCCTTATCTTCAACAGCCTTTTTCATCTTCTCTGAATAAGCCTTAAGCTTTTTAACCAAAGACTCATCGGAAGTTGCAAGTATTTTTACCGCAAGCAAACCTGCATTTTGGCCACCGTTAATGGCAACGGTCGCAACGGGAATGCCGCTTGGCATTTGTACTATTGAATAAAGGGAATCTTTACCACCAAGACTTGTGGTATGCATAGGAATTCCGATGACGGGCATCGGGAAGATTGCGGCGCACATACCGGGCAGATGAGCTGCCATACCTGCACCCGCGATAATAACTTTAACACCTCTTTCTTCTGCGGTCTTCGCATATTCAAAGAAAGTGTCCGGCTCTCTGTGAGCCGAAATAATGGTCATCTCATAATCGATGCCAAACTCTTCGAGAATGTCTGCGGCCTTAGCCATAACAGGCATATCCGAATCGCTACCCATAACAATTGATACTGTAGGCATAATGTACCCCTTTCGTGGATTAGATACCGGCATATAAAATTGCGCTTATCATAAATAAATTAACCACGTTCCAAATGATTCCGATATACGAAAACAAGTAGAACTTATCTGGCTCATTCTTTCCCACAACGCCCACTATAATGCCAACGGCACTAAGTAGTGTGCACACAAATGCCACTGCGCCAAAAGAACCCTTCACCTCTCCCTTATTAAGGTAAGAAACCACCAGCATAAGGATTAAAAAGGTGAAAGAAAGCGCAGCAAGCACTGTGGAAAAAATGCCTTTTTCGGTATGTTTTTTATTTGAATAAATATACTTACCGGGTCGTTTACTCATAACACAATAATTGTATATGACAAAATTTTCATAGGCAATTAAAATATTGCCCAAAAATAATTATCTTGCTCCGTATTCGTTGTAATAAGCGTCAATAGCCTTGGCTATTTCATCATTAATCACAACTTTTCCTTTAACTTCTTTGTTTGTAAGGTACTCTCTTACTTCAGACATTGACACGATGGCCGAAGTTTCAAATCCGTAAAGGTCTTTTATTTCATCAAGAGCGCATTTATCGCCCTTTCCTCTTTCTTCTCTGTTTAAAGAAACCATAAGGCCTTTTACCTTAACATCAGCAACGGAAGTAATGATGGGGAAGGTCTCTTCAATTGACTTACCTGAAGTTGTAACGTCTTCAATAATAACCACTCTGTCTCCGTCTTTTAACTTAGATCCAAGCAAAATGCCCGCATCGCCGTGGTCCTTTTCTTCTTTTCTGTTTGAGCAATATCTAATCTCTTTACCATAAAGCTTTGAATAAGCTATAACTGTTGCAACAGACAATGGTATTCCTTTATACGCAGGTCCAAAGAGCACATCAAAATCATCTCCGTATGTTTCATGAATAGCCTTGGCATAGTACTCTCCAAGCTTCTCAAGCTGCCAACCATACACGTACGCTCCTGCATTCATAAAAAACGGGCTCTTTCTTCCGCTTTTTAATGTGAAGTCGCCAAACTTTAGCACGTCGCACTCCACCATAAATTCTATAAACTCTTTCTTATACTGTTCCATTATTTACTCCTTTTTCCCAAGATGCTGCAAATTATGTAATGATTCTCGGCACGTTCTCACTCTTGGTCTCCGCTTCGCTTCGGTCGGGTCAGAGCCAAGGTCCCCCGGACCTTGTTCCCCTCGCGTAGCCGCACTAGGCTCGAAAACACCTCGCCAAGTGCGAACGCTGCGACAGGTCCTCGAATTCATTACATAATTCTGCAGCATCAGTTTTCTAAGTCTATACCCCGATGGAGCGAGAATATATAATGAATTTTCGAACCTCCACAGCGCCGGCACTTAACGAGACGGGCTTTACGTCCGACGAGTTTAGTGAGCAGGCTTCTTTATAGCCTGCGGCCGTTGCTGCGAGGGGGAATAAGGTCCGGGGGGACCTTAGCACTGACCCGACCGAAGCGAAGCGTAGACCCGAGCGAGAGCGTTTCGAAAATCATTATATATTTCGCGACATCGGTTAAATATCTAAAAAATTGAATTAATGTCATCCTTCATGTCGAGGACTGCCTGACGAGCTGCATCTGCATAGCCTGCTTCACCGAATTTGGCGTATTTCTCGTTCTGATACGCCGCAATAATACCTCTTGAAGAATTTACAATAGCTCCTAAGCCATCTTCATTAAAGAAGGGGCGGAGGCCGTCGGCAGTGCCGCCTTGTGCGCCGTAGCCGGGAACAAGGATGTAGGCCTTTGGCATAACGGAGCGGAGTGCTTTACCCATTTCGGGGTAGGTGGCACCTACTACTGCGCCTACGTATGAGTAAGAATCGCCCATGAGGGAGTCTCCC